>JALZAW010000030.1 GCA_030948155.1 Candidatus Dormiibacterota bacterium
TCGCCCATGGCGTTGGGATCTGCGTAGGGCATGCCGCCCCGCCCGTGGTGCAAGTAGTGGAACTCGCCCACCGCAGCGATGCCGGCCAGAGCCATCTCTGCGTACGTGGCTCGCGCCAGCTCCAGATAGCTGTCGGGCGTGAGGCGCTCGGCCACCGCGTACATCCGCTCCCGCCAGGTCCAGAAGGTGCCGCCGGAGTCCTGAGTGCGTCCGCGCAGCGAGCGATGGAAGGCGTGGCTGTGGGCGTTGGCGAACCCAGGCAGGGCGATCCCGGGCAGGCGCTCGGCGCCGGCCGGGGCGGTGTTGGCGGTGACAGCCGTGAAGCGGCCGCCGGAAACCTCGAGCAACACGTCGCGGGCGTGGCCTTGTGGCAGCAGTGCGTGCTCGGCGAACCAGCGCTGAGGCTCAGCGCGATCCGCTTCAGCCACTCAGGTCACATCCAGCGGTCGGCCGCCTAGACCTCACGCATGGGCACCCGCACGCCACGCTCGGCCGCCACCTGGTCGGCGAGCTTGTACCCGGCGTCGACATGCCTGATCACGCCCATGCCTGGGTCATTGGTCAGCACCCGGTCGATCTTCTGGCGAGCCAGCTCGGTGCCGTCCGCCACCGTCACCTGACCAGCGTGAATAGAGCGGCCGATGCCGACGCCGCCTCCGTGGTGGATGGAAACCCAGCTGGCGCCGCTGGCAGTGTTCACGAGCGCGTTGAGCAGCGGCCAATCAGCTATCGCGTCGGAGCCGTCGGCCATCGCCTCTGTCTCCCGGTAGGGGGAAGCCACTGAGCCGCAGTCGAGGTGGTCGCGGCCGATAACTATTGGCGCTGCCAGCTCACCGGAAGCCACCATCTCGTTGAAGCGCAGGCCGGCCAGCCGGCGCTCGCCATAGCCCAGCCAACAGATCCGCGCGGGCAGGCCCTGGAAGCTGACGCGATCCTGCGCCGCCCGTAGCCAGCGCTGGAGGTGATCGTTCTCGGGGAAGAGCTCGAGCACCGCCTCGTCGGTAGCGAAGATGTCGTCAGGATCACCCGAGAGCGCTGCCCAGCGAAAGGGCCCCTTGCCTTCGCAGAAGAGGGGCCGGATGTAGGCAGGCACGAAGCCCGGGAAATCGAACGCCCGCTCGTAGCCGGCCTGGTGTGCCTCAGCTCGAATCGAGTTGCCGTAGTCGAAGACCTCGGCTCCCGCGTCGAGGAAGCCGACCATCGCCTCCACGTGGTTCGCCATCGAGGCCCGAGCACGCTCAGTGAACTCCCCCGGGTTCCGCCGCCGGTACTCATCCCACCCCTCGAACGCCACACCGGCGGGGAGATAGGCGAGCGGGTCGTGGGCGGAGGTCTGGTCGGTCACGACGTCCACCGCCACGCCCCGCCGCAGCAGCTCCGGCAGCACCTGCGAGCAGTTGCCGACCAGGCCGATGGAGCGGGCCGACCGCTCCCGCTTGGCCACCAGGCAGCGCGCAATCGCGTCGTCCACGTCCTGGGCAAGCTCGTCCAGGTACCAGTGCTTCACCCGCCGCTGCAGCCGGCTGGCATCGACATCCACCACCAGGCAGACACCGCCGTTCAGCGTCACCGCCAGCGGCTGGGCGCCCCCCATGCCGCCGCAGCCGCCGGTGACCGTCAGTGTGCCGGCCAGCGAGCCGCCGAAGCGCTTGGCGGCCACCGCCGCGAAGGTCTCGTAAGTGCCCTGCAGAATCCCCTGAGTGCCAATGTAGATCCAGGAGCCGGCTGTCATCTGACCGTACATGGTCAAACCGAGTTGCTCCAGGCGGCGAAACTCCGGCCAGTTCGCCCAGTCGCCGACCAGGTTGGCGTTGGCGATCAGCACGCGCGGCGCCCACTCGTGCGTCCGCATCACGCCGACCGGCTTGCCCGACTGCACCAGCATGGTCTCATCTTCCTTGAGGCTGGTCAGTGTGCGGACAATGGCGTCATAGGCAGCCCAGCTCCGCGCGGCCCGGCCGGTGCCGCCGTAGACGACCAGATCGTCGGGCCGCTCGGCCACTTCTGGGTCCAAGTTGTTCATCAGCATCCGCAACGGCGCCTCCGTCTGCCAGGAACGTGCTGTCAGACCGGCACCGCGCGGAGCGCGGACGGTGCGGGCGCCTTCCATCGCTTCTCCTTCTCACCTACCCTTGGCCGGCGTTTCCAGGTCAGGGTGAATTATCCCGCGAGCCGCAGCCAAACCGGTAAAGAGCAGTTCTGCTATCCGAAGAAGCTGCGCTTCCTCATGATGAACTGGTCGCGGCGCGGCCCGACGCCGATCAGATCGATCGACACTCCGGCCACCTCCTCCAGCCTCTCCACATAGGCGCGGCAGTTGTCGGGCAGCTCCTCCCAGGTCCTGCACCGGCCGATGGGAGCCTGCCAGCCAGGCATCCTGACGTAGCGGGGCCGGCAGTGCTTCAGGTGGGAGATGTTGGCCATGGGGTGATCGTGCAGGCTGCCCCGGAACTCATAGTCGGTGCAGACGCCAACCTGGGGTAATTCGTCCAACACGTCGAGCTTGGTCAGCGCCATGGACTCAGCGCCGTTGACCCTGACGGCGTAACGCGCCACCGGCCCGTCGAACCAGCCGACCCGCCGGGCCCGGCCGGTGACAGTGCCGAACTCGCCGCCCTTCTCCCGGATCTGATCCCCTGTTCTATCTGTCAGTTCGGTGGGCAAGGGCCCGTAGCCGACGCGCGTGGTGTAGGCCTTGCAGACAACCAGGCTCAGGTCCACCTTGGTCGGCGGGATACCCGAACCGGTCAGCGCCCCGCCGGCAGTGGTATTGGAGGAGGTCACGTAGGGATAGGTGCCGAGATCGAGATCCAACATGGTGGCCTGGGCGCCTTCCAGCAGGATGTTGGCCTGGCGCTCCAGAGCGTCCTGAACCAGCGGATAGATGTCTTTGATGTAGGGATTGAGACGTTGGGCGTAGTTTCTGTACTCGGCCAGCATCTCCTCCCAGTCGAAGGTCCTGTCGCGGTAGAGGTCGGTCAGGACGGGGTTCTTCACCTGACCCACCACGAAGTCCAGCTTCTTGCGCATGAAGGCTTCCTTCTGCAGGTCACCGATCCGAAAGCCGATCCGGCGGATCTTGTCCGAATAGGCGGGACCGATCCCGCGCCGGGTCGTGCCCAGGCGATCGTCACCGCGAACCCCCTCCTCCAGCTGGTCGAAGACCGGGTGGTAGCCCATCACCATGTGGGCCCTCTCGCTGATCACCAGGTTGTCGGGCTCGATCCCGCGCTCACGGAGTTGATCGATCTCGCGGATCAGCACCCGCGGATCGGCCACCACGCCGTGGCCGATGACGCAGGTCACGTGCGGGTAGAGGATGCCGCTGGGCAGCAGCTGGAACTTGAACTCGCCGTCCTCGGTGACCACCGTGTGACCGGCGTTGGCGCCACCCTGAGGGCGAACCACCATGTCCGCCCTCTCCGCCAGCAGGTCGATCACCTTCCCCTTGCCCTCATCCCCCCACTGAGCGCCGGCGATGATGATGACCATCAGACAGCCGCTGGGAGGCGCGCCTGGTCCAACTCAGCTCTCACGCTCGCCAATTAAACCGATTCGGGCCGCAGGCCAGACTGCTCAGGGCCGCCCGGAGGCGGGGTCCAGCTGGCGATGGCTGATGTTCTCGAATCGCGTCAGCTCCCGCCGGAAGAAGAGCTCCACCATGCCGGTCGGGCCGTTGCGATGCTTGGCCACTATCACCTCGGCGATGCCGGGCTTCTCCGACTTCTCCCGGTTGTAGTACTCGTCCCGATAGAGAAACATGACAATGTCACTGTCCTGCTCGATCGAGCCGGATTCGCGCAAATCGCTCAGGATGGGTCGCTTGTCAGGGCGCGCCTCGGGGGCGCGCGAGAGCTGGGAAATGGCCAGCACGGGCACCTTCAGCTCGCGCGCTATCGACTTGAGTGAGCGGGAGATGGCAGAGACCTCCTGCACGCGGTTGGAGTCGTCGCCCCGCGTGCGTCCCGTCATCAGCTGGAGGTAGTCGACGATGATCATCTGCACCCCCTCCCGGCTCTTCGCCTGCCGCGACTTGAGACGCAGGGTCAGATCGTCCAGACTGGGCACGTCGTCGATGAAGATGGGAGCGTCGCCCAGCGGGCCCATCGCCCCGGCCAGCCGCTCGTACTCGTTGTCACTCAGCAGCCCCCGGTGCATGCGCTGGGCATCGATCTGCGCCTGCTCCGAGAGCATCCGCTCGACCAGCTGTTCCTTCGACATCTCCAGGCTGAAGATGGCTATGGGCTGCTTCTGCTGAACCGCGGCGTGCAGTGCCACATTGAGAACGAAAGACGTCTTGCCCATCGCCGGACGACCGGCGATCACTATCAGATCCGATTCCTTGAAACCATTGGTCAGCCGGTCCAGATCGTGAAAGCCGCTGGGCACACCTATGACGCCGCCGCCTGACGCCATCTGGGCGTCGATCCGATCCATGGCCGGCTTCAGCAAGGTGTAGATGTGCTCCAGGCCGCCGCCAACCCTGTCGTCTGAGATCGCGTACACGTGCGACTGGGCTGTGTTGACAGCCTCCTCGGCGTCCAGCCCGTCCTCGTAGCCGAGCTGGGTCACCTGGCCGCCGACGGTTATGAGGCGGCGCTTGTAGGCCTTGTCCTTGACTATGCGGGCGTAATACTCGGCGTTCCCGGCGGTGGGCACCGACTCCTGCAGAAGCGCCAGCTGCGCCCGGCCGCCGACGCGCTCCAGCACTCCCATCTTGTCCAGCTCGGCGGCGACAGTGACGTTGTCGATCGGCTCACCCTCCCGAAAAAGGGTGAGCGCAGCTCGGTAGATCTGACCGTGGTTCTCGCGGTAGAAGTCCTCGGCTTGGAGGAAGTCCAGGATCCGGGTGATAGCGGCGGGGTCGAGCAGAACCGCTCCCAGAACCGAGCTCTCGGCCTCCAGGTCCTGGGGCGGGACTCGTCCTTCGGTCCAGCCGGGGCGGACGACTGCCATCGCGTTTCCTGGCCTACGCGGCGATCAGTGGGTGGCGCCCTGGCGGCATCGGTCGCGGCCGGGTCGATGCCGGGACGGGCAACTAGCGATCCTGGGTGATGATCAGGTTGATGTAGGCTTCGACGTCGCGGTACAGCCGCAGTGGCACCCGGTGCTCCCCCAGCTGCTTCAGCGGCTCCCTGAGCTCGATGCGGCGGCGATCCAGGTCCACCTGATGCTGTTGCTTCAGCGCCTTGGCGATGTCGTCGCTGGTGATGGCACCGAAGACCTTGTCTGCCTCACCCACCCGCAGCCTGACTACCACAGTTCGATCGCCGATCTGCTCCGCCAGCTCCTGCGCTTCCTGGCGCGCCTTCGCCTCCCGCTTGGCAGCCGCCTCCCGGAGTCGTTTCGCCTCCACCTCGACGCCCTTGCCGGCCAGAACCGCCAGCTTCTGGGGAATGAGGTAGTTGCGGCCGTAGCCGTCAGCTACGTTCTTCAAGTCGCCGGCCACGCCGACGCTGGGCACGTCCTTGGTCAACATCACTTTCACGCCGATCTGTCCTCCACAAGACGGTTCGGCAACTCGGCCGCCCGCTCACTCCACCTGCCGTACGCCTCCGAGGCTGTCCTCTGGACCTGCTCCGCCACGCCGCTCAGGTCTTGATCGAAGAGGCTTTCGCCTCGTTTCAGCGCCGCCTGGTGCTCCTGAACCAGCTGATCCGGACAGGCATCCACAAAGACCTTCACAGCCAGGATGCCCAGCGCCAGCGAGTCCAGCTCCCCCGCCACCGGGATCCAACCCGGGAGCTTGATGGGGCTGGCGACGAGTGCCAGGGCCGCGCCCAGGGCCAGCTTGGGGGCGGGCGGAATCCGGGGATCGCGCAGCAGGCAGTATGCCAGCTTCCCCTGTCTGGGCACTTCCAGGAGGAACGTGCGGACGCGGGCAAGAGGGAGGCGCATGGCTTCCAAAGGTACCTTGTTCCGGCCCTGCCGGAAAGCCCATTTACGACTCCGGCGACCCGCCTCAGGCCCCCAGCTTTCCGCAGCGTGTCGGGTCGGCAGCAGCATCAGCGCCATCCGCCTGGTGGCCCGGGCCTCAGCCCGCTGCCGCGCAGGTCTCGGAAGGCGGCGACCAGCGCGTCCCGCTGGTAATGGGCGTTGAGACCGCTCGGGTTCGGCAGGAGCCACACCCGCGTGGGCCCGATCCGATCCGGCTGCTCGCCGATCGCCGCGCGCGGCCGCCCGAAGCCGAGTCGGTAGGCGCCGATGCCCAGCACCGCCAGTGCGACCGGCCGGAAGCGCTCCAGCTTTTCCCGCAGCTGTTCGGAGCCCTGACTGAACTCCTGCGGCGCGAGCTCATCCGCCCGGGCGGTGGTTCGGGCGACAAGGTTGGTGCAGCCCAGGCCGAAGCGGAGCAGCTCCCGGTCCTCGAAGGGAGAGAGCTGCCGGTGGGTGAAGCCTGAAAGGTGTAGCGTCGGCCAGAAGCGGTTGCCAGGGCGTGCGAAGTGGTGACCCACCGCGCCGGAGTAGAGGCTGGGGTTGATGCCGCAGAAAACCACCTGCAGCCCCGGCGCCAGCACATCAGCTATCTGCCTGTCCCGCGCCGCCGCCAACTCAGCGCGATTCGGACGCCACACTCTCTCCGGCATGAGAGCCGACCGTAGCAGGGTGCTTCACGCAAGCCATGACAGCCGGGTGCGCAGGTGCGAGAATGCAACGAGATGCCCGGCCTGCCCTCTTACGTTCATGGCACCAGCTCGCTGCCCCTGCTCGGCGAGACAATCGGCGAGAACCTCCGCCGCACCTCCGAGCGCTGCGCTGAGCGGGACGCCCTCATCTCGCGGCACCAGGAAGTGCGCCTCCCCTACTCGCAGCTCTGGGCGGAGACCGGTCAGGCGGCGCGGGGGTTGCTGGCACGCGGCATCGCGAAGGGAGACCGGGTGGGCATCTGGTCGCCCAACCGCTATGAGTGGACGGTGATCCAGTACGCCACCGCACGCATCGGCGCCGTGCTGGTCAACATCAACCCCGCCTACAAGACGTCCGAGCTGGAGTACGTGCTGAATCAGTCGGGAGTTCGGCTCCTCATCCTCGCCCGCGCCTTCCGTGCCTCCGACTATGTCGGCATGCTGGCCCAGGTGCGCAGTCGGTGCCCCGAGCTGAGGGAGGCGCTCATTCTGGAGGACGGTTGGGACCGCCTCCTGCGTGATGGTGACGCGGTACCTGAAGCCGAGCTGGCCGAGCGGGAAGGCGAGCTGCAGTTTGACGAACCCATCAACATCCAGTACACGTCAGGCACCACCGGCTTCCCCAAGGGCGCCACGCTCTCCCACCACAACATCCTTAACAACGGCTTCTTCATCGGCGAAGCCTGCCGCTACTCAGAACAGGACCGCGTCTGCATCCCGGTGCCCTTCTATCACTGCTTTGGCATGGTGTTGGGGAACCTGGCCTGCACCACCCACGGCGCGGCCATGATCATTCCCAGCGAGACGTTCGAGCCGGTGGCGGCGATGGCGGCTGTGCAGGCGGACAGCTGCACAGCGCTCTACGGCGTGCCCACCATGTTCATCGCCGAGCTGGAGCATCCGGACTTCGGTAACTACGACTTCTCCAGCCTGCGGACCGGCATCATGGCCGGCTCGCCCTGCCCGGTGGAAGTGATGAAAAAGGTGACCACTCGAATGCACATGCCCGAGGTGACCATCTGCTACGGGATGACTGAAACCTCGCCGGTCTCCACCCAGAGCCTGACCGACGATCCGCTGGACAAGCGCGTGTCCACAGTGGGTCGCGTCCATCCGCACGTGGAGGTGAAGATCATCGACGCGGCCGACGGCCGGATGGTTCCCCGCGGGGCTCCCGGCGAGCTCTGCACCCGCGGCTACTCGGTCATGCTCGGCTACTGGAACAACGAGGCTGCCAGCAGCGAGGCCGTCGATGTCGCTCGCTGGATGCACACGGGCGACCTCGCCACCATGGATGAGGATGGCTACGTCAACATAGTCGGCAGGATCAAGGATCTGATCATCCGCGGGGGCGAGAACGTTTATCCACGCGAGGTGGAGGAGTTCCTCTACGGCCATCCCGACATCAGCGATGTGCAGGTGATCGGCGTGCCTTCCGAGCGCTACGGCGAGGAGGTGATGGCCTGGATCAAGCCGCGGGAGGGCGCCCGGTTGAGTCAGGAGGCGCTGACCGGCTACTGCCGGGGCAAGATCGCGACTTTCAAGATCCCGCGCTACTGGAAGTTCGTGGACGGCTTCCCCATGACGGTGACAGGCAAGATCCAGAAGTTCAAGATGCGCGAGACTGCGATCGACGAGCTGGGCCTGGCGGAAGCAGCCGCCGCCACCACTGCTTGACGTATGTCGACCGCAGCTTCGGGCACTCCGGCCGATCCCTGGCAGCTGAAGACGCCCCCGCTGAGCGGCGACTACTTGATGTACAAGGACGAAGCGTCCGAGCCTCCCGCCATTGTCTGCCAGGTCGGCAAGACCGAGCTCCGCTATCACCTGCGGGCGATCGAAGACCTCCATGCGATGCTGAAGGCGCGCGGCGACTGGATCGAGCTGGGCAGCGCCGACGAGCAAAAGCCTGCCAAGGAGGGCACTGTCGAAGCCTGGGCGCGATCTGCTGACAATCCCGTGGGCGGCTGGTACGGTCTCAAGAAGGGCCTGCGCGGTCGCTTTGGCATGTACATGCCGCCGCTCCTCGAAGCGCTGGGGCTGGCCGAGGTCGAACACAACCCGCGGAACAATCGAATGCGCGCCAAGGCCTGACCAGCCCGTCGACCCCGCCCGCTATCGCACGTCGCTGGAACGGCGCAGGTTGGCGGCAGGAACTCCGGTGTGAGCGCTTATTCGCCAGTTGACTTCCTCGCCCGGGAGGTCCTGATTTCGCCGGCAGCGGCCTAGCGTGTCCGATCCCCGAGGGGCCGGCGACACCCCTGAAGGCGTTACCACTCTTTGGGATCAGGCGCTCGGGCAGCATGGGTCAGCCTCCAAGTAGTTCGGCTTCGAGCCTTTCCGCCAGCCATGCCTCGTATTCGTCAGGGGACCAGTCTCGTTCGAGAACCAGGCTCCGGAAGACCTCGGGAAGTGTGGCGACGACGTAGAGATCCATGGCTTGCTTCACGTCCAAACGAGGCCGCAAGCACTCAGCCATCGATGTGAGCAGCGTCCGGACGGCTGCCTCGCGTCCGGCGAGGGCATCGGCCCATTGGGCGCGCGCGCGGGGATCGGCTCGGGCTGCCTCCTGGTACACGGTTATAACGTCGTGGCCCAGCTCCATTTGACGCCTGGTCCATTTGGCGGCGAGCCGCAGACGCTCTACCGGCTCCCTCTTGGTCAGGGCGTGCGCGTACAGCTCCTCAACGCTAGCCTCGGCGATCCAGAGTCGGCGAATCTCTTCCAGGATCGCCGGTTTACTGCCCAGCGCTGAATAGATGGTGGGCGCAGGGATGTCGGCCGCCTCGGAGATCGCCTGGATCGTGGTCGCAACATATCCACGATCGGCGAACAGCTGCAGAGCAGTCTTTGCGATCGCCTCACGCGTAGCTGAGGCCTGACGTTGGCGATGGGAGAGCTTGACAGTCACGTCATCATAGTGGCATGATGATCACCACAGTGTCACTATGGTGATCATGAAAGTAGTGCAGATGTCATCCAGCTACCTGATTGCTAACGTCGACTTCAGAAACGCTGACCAGGCAGCGGCTTATGGACGCCAGGTGCCCCAGACGGTGGCAAAGTACGGTGGCAGATACCTCGTTCGGGGGGGTGCCGCCGAGGTGGTCGAAGGCGCTTGGCGGCCATCGTACATGGTGGTGTTGGAGTTTCCGTCTACAGAGCGGGCTAGGGCGTGGTACAGCTCGGCTGACTATGCCTCTCTGCGGGCCGTGCGCCAAGCGAGCGCTCAATCCGACTTCATGTTCGTCGAGGGCGTCTAGGGCGGGCTCGCTCCTGGACACGTCGCTGCCCCGAAGCGCAGCCAGGAGCTCCAGCCTCCGGCAGCGACAACGGTTAGGGTTCGCTACCAGGCGGGGATCGGACAGCCTAGCGGCCGGGCGCTGCGGCCGTGAGGTTATTCCCGCCGCAGGCTGCTGCCAACCGGTCGTCATAGGTCACTATTGCATCCACGTCGAGAAGCAGGGCCGAGGCGAGATGGATGGCGTCCAGAGATCGGAGCTGGGTCGGGTTGACCCGGCGAGCAAGGCTCACCACCTCAGGGCTGATGTAGTGCTCATAGACGTCGTCGAAGGCATCCTCCACGAGCTGTTCATCGCCTGCCGCACGCCCTCGGGTGAGTAGCGCCCGGCTGACCTCCACCCAGGCCAGTGAGGAGGCGAACAGCGAGCCCCCGTCTCGTAGCCACCCCTCCACCTCATCTGCAAAGGCCCTCGATTCGGCTTCCTCGAAGATTCGCTTCAGGATCGCACTGCTGTCGATATACAAGCGCATCAGACGCGCTCAGCGCGGCCCAAGAGGACGAGACTGTTCACTTCCGGCGGTAGCTGAAGGCGAGGAGTGGGATGGCGACCCGAGTTTCGAGGAGGGCGGATCAACCCCAAACGGACAAGCCTGTCGACCGCGTCGGCACCAGTAAGTCGGCGAGAAGCCAGCTCAGCGAGATATCGGTCCACGGCCTCACGGATGAGCTGTTGCTGAGACCTCCCCGTTCGCTCAGCCTCGCTCCGCAGCGACGCCTGTAATTCTGCGGGAAGGCGCAGATTGGTTGCCATGGGTCCACGGTACCACAGTGGTACCGCCGACGGCTCTTTAGCGCACGAGAGCGGGAGCGGCGAAAACCATCTGTTCGGGCAAAAGCCCTTTTTCGCGCAACTTGCCCATATCGTGAAAAGCCTCGACGTGGCGCAGGGTACCGGAGGCGGAGCGGATCACCATCGAGTGCGAGTAGGCGTAGTACTCCTCGTAGGTGACGCCGCGCAGGAGCTCTCCGGTGGTGATGCCGGTCGCGGCGAAGAAGATGTTCTCCCCGCTGCAGAGATCGTCGATGCCGAGGATGCGATCGGGCTGGTGACCCTCCCCTTTGGCCGTTCGGCGCTCCTCGTCGTCGCGCACGAGCAGCTTTCCTTGCATGTCACCACCCAGCGCCTTGACCGCGCAGGCGGCGATCACACCTTCGGTTGCCCCGCCCGAGCCCATGAGAGCGTGCATGCCCGTCTTCGTCTCCAGCGCTGCCATGATGGCGCCCGCCACGTCGCCGTCTGAGATGAGCCTGATGCGGGCGCCCACCTCTCGCACCTGCCGGATGACCGGCTCGTTCCGCTCTCGGTCCAGGATGACCACCACGAGGTCGCGGGGATGCAGGCCCTCGGCCTTCGCAATCCGGCGCATGTTCCACTCGACAGGCATCTCGATGTCGATCACTCCGCGCGCCCGGCGGCCGACGATCAGCTTGTCCATGTAATGGACGTGAGTGGTGAACATGGTATTGCGCTCGGCGAGCGCTACCACCGCCATCGCGCCCGGCTGCCCATTGGCCGCCAGGCGGGTGCCGTCAATGGGGTCGACTGCCACATCCACCTCGGGCTCCAAGCCGTTGCCCACCTCTTCGCCGAAGTAGAGCATGGGCGCCTCGTCCTTCTCGCCCTCACCGATGACCACCGTCCCCCGCATGTCGACCGAAGCCAGGGCGGAGCGCATGGCGTCGACAGCCCGCTGATCGGCCTCCTCCTTCAGACCCCTGCCCTGCAGAGGCGCCGCCGCCAGGGCGGCGTTTTCAGTCACCCGAAGCAGCTCCAGGGCCAGGTTGCGGTCCATCTGCTGAGTGCCCATCTGCGGCACAGACTAGCAGGCGGTCGCCCGGTCCACCTAGCCGGGCTCGGAGCTGGATGCCGGCGGACCGAAGCGACGGCGGCGGATGGGCAGGTCACCCGGCTCGACGAGCAGGCGACGCTTGTTGATGAGTCGGCGCTCCCCGTCAGCAGTGAGGCAGACACAGGTTCGCTCGAGGACGGCTGTGACGGTGACCGACTGCTCCTCGAAGATGGCCTGGAAGCCCTCCAAAACGATCTCGTTCTCGGCGAGTTCGAGAGCGCTGAGCGGGATGAGCATGGAAGCCAAGGCTCCTCGAGGCGGAGCATACGAGCCGATCGGGCGTTGCGGCCGCGCATCCTCGCTACCAAATACCTTCCCGGCCTTCGCCCGCCGCTGCCAGGCGTGGGCTCAGAGCTCTGGGTGCGCCGCCAGGTAAGCGCCGATTGCCTCCCGCTCAGGTGGCAAAGCGCCCTCCAGCACCAGCTCGGTCAGGGCAGCTTTGAGCCGGCCCACCTCGGGCCCTGGCCCGATGCCGCGGATGCGCATGATGTCGCCGCCTTCGACAGGTGGCCGCAGCACCTTCGCCTCGTTCTCCAGCACCCCTTGCAGACGCCTTTCGAGGTCGTCCAGCTTCCAGCCGTCGGGATAGGCGGAGGCAGCGATGTCCGCGCGGGCCAGCTGCAGCAGCGGCTGGAGCAGCTCGCCGGCGTCTCGTGCCAAGCGTCGGACCGCGCTGTCGCCAAAGCTCCCTGGCTCATAGAACACGGGCCGCAGATGAAGTCTGACCAATCGGCTCACACGGTCGGTTTCGGAGCGTGAGAACCGGAGCCGCGTCAGCACCTCCTCGGCCATCGCGGCTCCTACCACGTCGTGGCCGTGGAAAGCGCCGTCGGGCGTCGCCGTGGGCGGCTTCCCGATGTCGTGGAGCAGAGCGGCCAAGCGGACTGTGAGATCGGGCGGCGCCTTCTCCACTGCCAGGAGGGTGTGGCCGAAGACGTCGTGGGTATGCCAGTTGCCCTGCTCGACACCATGACAGGCGGCGAGCTCCGGCAGCAGCAGCTCCAGCAGACCGCCCTCGTCAAGTATCTCCAGCCCTCGCCCCGGTCGCTGCGAAAGCAGCAGCTTGACCAGCTCCTCGTGGATCCGCTCCACCGACAGCACCGGCGGCCGAGCTCTTTCGCGCAGCCGGCGCATGGCCGGCAGCAGAGCGGGGTCGAGGTCAAAGTCCAGCTGGGCAGCCAGGCGGGCAGCTCGCAGCATGCGGAGGGGATCGTCACTGAAAGCCCGCCCCGGTTCGGCCGGCGTCCGCAGCAGGCGCCGTTCCAGGTCCGCCCGACCGCCCAGCGGATCCAGGAGGCGACCGTCGAAGTCGAGCAGCATCGCGTTCACAGTGAAGTCGCGCCGGCGCAGGTCCTGCTCGATGCTGACAGGCCTCACGTCCGGCTTGCGCGAGTCGGCGGCATAGCTCTCGGCGCGGGCCGAGGCGAATTCGATCAGCCTGTCGTGCCAGGTGACCTGCGCAGTCCCGAAGCGTGGAAAGAGAACTGGCGGCCGGGCGCCGGCAAGATGGGCGAAGCGTGCGGCAAGATCGAGGGCCCGACCGTCCTCCACCACGACGTCCAGGTCGGGCTGCGTTCGACCCAGCAGCAGGTCACGTACATAGCCACCAACCGCCCAAGCGCGCACACCCAGTTCGCCCGCCGCCTGGCGCAGCAGCGCGAAGGCGGGGTCTCCGAGCGCTGTCAGTGTGGGCGGTCCCACAGCCAGCCGGGGAGGGCTCCACCGACATCGATTCCGGCAATCAACTTCCGACCAACTTAGCGGCTGGCTCCTCGGCCGGTTGGCCGACGCTGTCGAGCCCTGGTCAACCTGCAGGCCCCCTTGACCTTCGTTTCCGGGCCAGCCCAGCCGGGTAAACCAAGAGGTGCGCTTCGGAATGGAGCGCCCAGCAAAGGAGATACCTGATAGACATGGCCCAAGACAACCGACTTCCCGTCATGCCGCTGACGCAGGCCGTGGTCCTGCCCCGCATGAGCGCCACCA
>JALZAW010000304.1 GCA_030948155.1 Candidatus Dormiibacterota bacterium
CACTTATGCAACCGCTCGCCCCCGACACCCATCGGGGCATCGTCGCTAACGCCCGCAGCGGTAGCATAACCATCAAGTGAGATGCTGATGTCTAACATAAGTGTAGGCATGTGTTAGCAGTCTCCATTATTCAGTCATTTCATTCTATATGGCGGATTAAAAATAGGATCGCCGCTAATCGCTTGCATGCCGCCAAGCCAATGAGCGCGAGCGTGCCGCCGTCGGTCGGACAGGTGGTCGGGCCGACGTCTGCCCCACTTCTTAGTCAGCCGGATCGTGCAGTTCGTCAGGCGCGTTGCCGAGCGACACGGCGGAAGCCTGGTCCTCCGGCCGTGTCCTGACGGGGACCGCGCCCTGGGGATAGAGCTTCCCACCGAAGTGACCTCCTGAGAACTCGGAGCGACCGCCGGCTGGTGCCGCCGCTGAACACGCGGATGCACCGCGGAGCAGCTCGGCAGGATTTAGTTAGTGAGTGTACACTAACTTCATGGAGGTGGCCCGGCGTCCTCGGAGCTCGGCCGAGAAGCGGCGCGAGGAGATTCTCAATGCCGCGGTCAGCGAGTTCGCGCTAAAGGGGCTGCACGGCACCTCCACCGAGACCATCGCGCAGCGGGCTGGGGTATCTCAGCCATACCTCTTCCGCCTCTACGGGACCAAGAAGGACCTCTTCCTGGCTGCCGTGCAACGTGCGCTGGACCGCATCGAGGACGCCTTCCGGCAGGCGGCGCGCGAGAACCCGGCTGCTCCCCTGCTCTCCATGGGCATGGCCTACAGGCAGCTGTTGAACCGGCGCGAGGAGCTGCTGGTGCAGATGCAGGCCTTCGCGGCCGGCTCGGACCCGCAGGTGCAAGCCGTGGTGCGGCGCCGGTTTGCCGATCTGTACAGGCTGGTCGAGGAGCTGTCCCGTTCCGACCCCGAGCAGGTGCGCCAGTTCTTCGCCACCGGCATGCTCCTCAACGTGGCGGCTGCGCTGGATCTCCCCGCGTTGATGGGAACCGAGGACTGGGCGGAGCGCTGCCTGGGTCCGTGACTTCCAACCAGTTCTCGTCCTCTGGAGTTAGTGAGTAATCACGAAGGGTAGGGAGCTTCCATGGTGATCAAAGAACGCATGACGGTCGCAAATGAGCAGGACCTGGTCGTGTTTCTGATAGGCATGCGCGTCAACAGAGTCTGGAGAGTGCACAAGTGGGCACCTGTAGCGGCAGCGATGCAAGGCATGCTGAAAGAGTTGAACGAGCACCCTGAGGCGGGCTTTCTGGGCGTAGAGATGACGCTGAACTTTCCCACGACTCTCATGGTTCAGTACTGGCGTTCGTTCGAAGACCTGGCGGTCTATGCGGGGGACAGAAGTGCCGCTCACCTGCCGGCGTGGCGGGAGTTCAATCGGCGGATTGGAAGCAATGGCGACGTGGGGATCTGGCACGAGACCTACAGCGTTCCGGCAGGACACTACGAGGCGGTTTACAACAACATGCCCCCATTTGGGCTGGGAAAGGTCCGCCCCCTCGTTCCCGCGATCGGCCGCAGAGAGAGTGCTCGGGTCCGGATGGCGGCAAAGGTGTAAGCGGAGCTCCATCGCCCCCGGACGGGTTCGGCAGCTACGAAGCTCCTGCAGTCAGGACCCAGGTGTGATGTGGTCATCCAGGTCGGACATGATCCCGTCCGGCGCCAGACCGGCCACGGAGGCGAGGGTGGCGGCGTCGTGACACGGTTCAGTGACGCTGGTTTGCTTCGGGGTGGACGGCGCCGCACGGATCAGGGCGCCGGCGTGAACCCGGGTTCGTCACGATCGAAGACCAGATGGTCGGCTTCGAGCCGATTTCGTTCCGTCACAGCAGGAGCCAAATCTAGCGCGGCTACCCCAGTCCCGACCAGGAGGCGGCTGTAGGATTGCCAGATGGCGCCCGGAGCCCCTTCCCCCGGCTGCGCCGGGTACTCCCCCGAATCGCGGGGGAGAGATCGCGACTGACGGGGACGTGGCGCTGACGCACCGGCTCGAGTCGCGGATGCTCGGAAGGAGCGGGCTGGCCGTGACGCCCGTCGGCCTCGGTCTAGCGGCGCTCGGCAGGCCGGCGTACATCAATCTCGGCCGGGACGCCGACCTTGGCGCGAGGCGCTCGGTCGCCGACCTCAGGCTGCGCACCCACGCCGTCCTGGACGCCGCCTATGACGCCGGCCTGCGCTACGTCGACGTTGCCCGCTCCTATGGCCTCGCGGAGGCCTTTCTCGCCTCCTGGCTGGAAGGACGCGGCCTGGCGCCCGGTGAGATCGTGGTGGGCTCGAAGTGGGGGTACACGTACACGGGCGAATGGCGTCTGGATGCCGAGTCAAATGAGGTCAAGGACCACTCCTCTGTCACCTTCCGGCGTCAGTACAGGGAGAGCCGTGAGATCCTCGGCGACAGCCTGCGGCTGTATCAGGTTCATTCGGCGACGCTGGAGTCGGGTGTCCTGGACGACCAGGCCCTGCTGTCCGAGCTGGCGCGGCTTCGCTCCGACGGACTGGCGGTAGGGTTCACCGCCAGCGGCCCTCGCCAGTCCGACGTCATTCGCCGCGCAATCGCCCTGGAGGTCGACGGCGTCAAACCGTTCGACACCGTACAGGCGACCTGGAACCTGCTCGAGCCGTCGGCGGGGCCGGCGCTCGCCGAGGCGCATGGCGCGGGTTTCGGGGTGATCGTGAAAGAGGCGCTGGCCAACGGACGGCTGACAGAGCATGCCGCCGGGGCCCCGACCGGACTTCGCGAGCTCGCCGGCCGTACGGGAGCGAGCCTGGACGCGGTCGCGTTGGCCGCGGCCCTTGCCAACCCCTGGGTCGACGTGGTTCTCTCGGGCGCGGTCACCGTCGAACAGCTGGAGAGCAACCTGGGCGCCATGAACACGCCGCTCATACCGGCGGTCGTCCGGCCGCTCCTGTCCTTCGCGGAACCCGCAGACCAGTACTGGGAAGAGCGCAAGCGGTTGCCCTGGAGCTAGTCCGGTCAACCAGCGGCCGGAGACCCGTGCGGGAAGCCAGGCGTAGGCTACGGCCATGCCGAGGCTTCTCTACGTCGCTGCCACAGGTCCGGATGACGCAACCCGCGCCAGCCTTCCCTTCCACCTGGCCGCAAACGGTGCCGCTGCCGCCGGCTACGAGGCCGCAGTGGTCCTGGCCGGCGACGCCACCGAGCTTCTCAAGCCCGACGCTCGTGACGCGGTCCGCGGAGTCGGCATCCCGCCGCTGCGCGAGCTCTTCGAGGCCTGCCGGGCCCGCGGAGTCCGCCTGCACGTTTGAAGAGGCTGCGCGGAGGCCCGTGGGGTCGTCGAGGAGCATCTGGAAGGCTGGAATGCCGAATTCGTCGGTCCGCCCGACGTCGCCAGGCTCTCACTGGAGGCAGACCGCGTCCTGAGCTTCTAGTCTGGCCGTCGGCCGCGGAGTGGGGGGCCGGGCAGCAGAGTCAGGAGGGCGTCCAGGCCGATTCACCACTGGACCACCCGCTGCGGCTGCTCCTCCAGGATGATCTCGACGCGCGCCTCGGCTGGCCGCGGCCCCGGAGCACTGGTACCGGGAGTGGCGTGTGTGGGCACGCCCATCGGCGGCAGGCAACGATTGCGGACTATCCGGAATCGAGGTTTGACAGCCGGGGGTCCAGCCTCAACGCTGTGGTCTCCATGCGGAGCGACCATCGGTACGTGCTGTGGCGGGTTCGTCGATGGAGCGGCGACAGGTCAGTAGTCGACCCTGACGTGTGCCCAACTCCGTCCAGCAGCTGAGCGTCGGCGCCCGGCTCCGGCGTCCGCGAGCTCAGGGCGTGACTGGTTCGCCCGCTGGGCTGCCGAGGCGTTGCGCGAATTGCCGCAGATTTTCTCCCCCGTCCACGCGTACCCGGGACCAGGTGAGCCGGCC
>JALZAW010000031.1 GCA_030948155.1 Candidatus Dormiibacterota bacterium
ACTGACGGGCACCTTCGGGGGCGCGCTGGAGGCGCGCGAGATCGATGCGAGCGGCGGAAGACTTACATCTGAGGCGGAAGGTGATGTGGTGCTCGAGGACAAGGTGCTGGTGATCAAGCGGATCCGAGTCCGCTATCGGCTGATCGGGTGTCCTGAGGAAAAGCGCGAGGCTGCGGAGCGGGCGCACAGCTTCCATGCGGCCCGGTGCCCAGTCGCGAAGAGCATCGGCGGCTCGATCGAGATCACAACCGAGCTCGAATACGCCTGACTGGCGGCGACCCGCAAAGGGAGGGCCGCGACCGCCGTGGAGCTGCCCTAGCCGCTACTCTCGTTTCCGTCCGTGAGCGAGGCACAGGGCTTTCTCTTTTTCCTGATTTTGCTGGGCAGCGTCGCGACGATGCTCCGGCTGGTCGACCGCACCCGGTCGACCGTGCCGTACCCGGTATTGCTCGCCGCCGGCGGAATCGTAATCGGACTGATCCCGGGACTCCAACTGCCCCGCATCAGCCCGGAGCTGATTCTGCTCGCCTTCGTGCCTGGCCTGATTTTCGAAGCTACGCTCGAGCTCGACCTGCCCGAGCTGCGACGCCGTCTGCTGCCCGTGGGCTTACTTGCAACACTCGGCGTCTTCTTGACCGTGGCTGCGATCGGAGCGTTGGCGCATTTCGGGCTGGGCCTCGACTGGGCCGGCGGGATGCTTCTCGGTGCGATCGTCGCTGCCACCGACCCTATAGCCGTCGTGAACATTCTTCGCCAGCTGAAAGCACCCTCCGGACTCGCCGCGATCCTGGAGGGCGAAAGTCTCTTCAATGATGGGACCGGCGTCGCCGTTTTCGCGGCCGTGCTCGGGACCATCCTGACTGGTCACCCCTCGGTCCTCGACGCCGGAGCCCGATTCCTTTTCGTCACCATCGTCGGCGTGGTGATCGGCCTGGGCGTGGGCGCTTTTGCCGTGTTTCTACTGCGGCGGTTCAACGAAGCGGACCTCGAGATCTTGATAACGCTCGTCACCGCCTATGGGGGCTACCTTGCGGCCGATGTCGTGCACGCCTCTGGAGTCGTATCGGTCGTGACCGCCGGCATCGTGATCGCTCGCTTCGGCAGTAGAACCGGCCGCCTGCATGGAACCCAGTTGGTCAGCTTTTGGAACCTGTTGGCCTTCGTGCTGAATGCGATCCTCTTTCTCCTGGTCGGCGCGGCGCTCCCCACCCATCAGCTCCTGGCCGTCGGTGGCCTTGTCATCGGGGCATACCTGATCATGTTCGCGGCGCGCGCGCTGCCCGTGTACGTCCTGCTCGGCCTGGCCGACTTCCGAGGCGCCACGATACCCTGGTCGTGGCGCCATATGACCTTCTGGGGCGGCCTGCGCGGCGCACTCTCCGTGGCGCTGGCGCTCTCGGTTGCCAATAGGCCCGGCGTGGACCAGAGGATCTCAGTAATCGCGTACGGCGTTGTCGTACTTTCCTTGTTGCTCCAGGGCGGCCTGTTGCTGCCGGTCGCTGATCTGTTACGCCTCCGCCAGGCTCCTGAGGCGGTCTAGTCGAGGCCAGGACAACCGGCCGCCCAACAACGCGAGTCGCCGCTAGTAGTGTGTCACCAGGGTTCTGGGGGGCTGAGGATTCAACCTATAAACCGCACGCAAGCACTCGTTCTCGCCTTCTTCGCACCGGCCGTGGTTGGTTTCGTGGCCATCCTCGCGGCGGCGCCCGACATCTATTCGAACACCCTGAAGGTCCCCCCTATCGTCTCGCACCTGACGGGAACAGCCTTTGTTGTCGGGCTCTCCGCGTTTCTGCTGCTGCTCTCCATCGGAACGCTTCGCCGATGGCGCTGGCTCTTTTGGCTGATCCTGGTCGCGTTCCTTGCCGGTATCCTCCGTCTGGCCGCCTCGGTGCTCCAGTTCGAGGGCATCCTGTCCCCTACGGGGCCTGCCTGGTTCACGCTCCTCCAAGCGGGTATCGGCGTGGTGCAGTTCTTGATTGGACTGGCCATGATCGCCGGATACCGCCGCTCCGGGGCTTGGGGCGCCTTTTAGCCTCTTCGCCGCTCGTCGTGGCCAGGCCCGACAGGATTGGGCTACCTAACCTCCAGTCTGGGAAGCTGTCTCGAAACCCTTGGTCATTGCCAGAGGGAGACACTGTCATGCTGCTCCAGCCCGGAAATAGAGCGAGTCTGGCCGCGATTGTTGAACGGCATCTGAGCAAGCGCCGGCAGTGAACCAACCGCGAGGTCGGCCTCACGACTTCCGGCCAGGCACCGACTTAATCGGCCTGGCTATGCCTCGCGCAAGCCGTTTCACCTCGCCCGGCACTTCGGGCTCCCGGCCATCTTCGATCGTAAGCCAGATCAGCTTCGCGACCGGATAGCGGTCATAGAGGGCTGCTAGCATGAGTCCCAGGAAGGCTCCCAAACCCACCCCCGCAGCGCCGCCCAGTAACGCTGACAGGGGGATCACCAGCCACCAGTAGGCTGCCGCCGCTTCGAGCGTCCCCAACTGGTCTCCGAAGGGAAGCAGGTTGGAAGCGACTCCGAGCGTGAAGGCCAGGTTTCGCTGCCATCCCACCACTGCACCCGCCAGCCAGCAGGCCGTTGCACCGGCGCCTGCACCCAGGACGACCCCTGGGACGCCAACCATCCAGGCGCCGGAGATGGCCGCACCGCGGAGCGAAATGGAGACTACGCGGACCCTGCGAAGCATCAAATCGGGGCCGGCCGCAGGCGCAGGACAACGACCAAGGAGATTGAGAGGAGCGCCAAGCCCACCAGTACTGCATAGGCAAGGTAATCCGCCAGTAGGCGCGGAGAAGGCGGCGCCGTAGCGCGGGCGGCCGCATAAGTGACCCGAGGTCGATCGGCACCGGTACCGCCGGGCATGTCCGACGCGGCGTAGGCGGCCGCCACCTGCATAGCTACTGGTCGGGGGGTGCCGTCGGGGCGAAAGAGGCCAAAATGCTCGACGGAGATCCCCGGCAGGTCGCTCCAGTAATCGTTAAGCGACCACCAGACAATCCCGCCCACGAAGCCTGAAGTCCGCGTATCGGCCCGAGCCTCCAGGGGTGGCAGCGTTTCTGAGAGGACTCGGGTTTGGGCGGCCTCCTCTTCCAGACTGTCGGCCCACCGTCCGAACTCGAGGATCAGGATCGGTTTGGCGGGAAGTGTGGCGTGGGCGCGGTCCAGGGCAGCGGCCGTGGCCGAGCCGGGGTCGTCGCCGCCGTAGAAGACGCCGTAGTAGTAGGTGTAGCCGGCGAGGTCGAGTGACTGGCTGGTCGCGTCTCCAGGTGGGCTTCCGTAACTGGCCTGCCCGACCAGACGCGACCCATCGATGCGCCGGTCGAGGTTACTGAGCTGGTCCAGGGTGTCACGCCGTTCCTGATCACCAGAGGATTCGTTCGCCAGGCCGTGGAAGAGCACCGACGGATGGTTGAAGTCACGCAGATCCATCTCGGCGAGCATCTGCTGCGGGATCCCGCGGGCAAGCGTCGCCTGGAACTCGGGCGGCCGGAAATGGTAGAGCGGGATCTCCTCCCAGACCGCAAAGCCAAGGCGGTCCGCGAGCGATAGCAGCATCGGGTTGGCCGGCGTGTGATCGGCGCGTATGAAATCGGCGTTCACCTGGCGTGCCTGTTCGAGCTGCGCGAGCTGTTCAGCCCAGGTCGTGATCGGGTGACCGGACGGGTAGGGCTGGTCGGTCGGGACAAGCGTTTCGTTGTGGAGTGCCACGCCGTCAAGGAATACCGGCTGACCGTTGAGCAGCAGTCGGGGCGCCGCCGGGTCGACAGTCAGTTGGCGCAGTCCGAAGGTGTCGAGGTACTCATCTATGGGTCCAATCGCGGGGGTCAGGATGACCCTCAGGACGAACAGAGCGGGGCTCTGCGGCGACCACAGGTCCGCGTTTGCGAAGCCGAACGAGCGCTGCACTCGACTGGCGCTCCCAGCCGGAAGGATGCTCTGGTCGTGGGTCTCCACGATTGGCGTTGAGTCGGGACGGATCAGGCTGGAAGGGCTGGGATCGAGGAGGTTGTCCTTGGTGACTTCGGCGGGAAGAATCTGTAAGGTCAGCCCGACGTCGGCAGTGGCGACGGATCGGTTCTCGACCACGACCGAGAAATCGGCTTCGTCGAGGTGGGTTCGGATCTCCGTCCTCGCCACTCTTATCGCCGGAGTTCCCTCCAGCCAGACCGGCTGGGTGAGACCGCCATAGCGCCACCAGTCGATCAGTCCCCAGGGTACGACGTCATCGCGCTCTCCTGACGGCGACGTCACGATGTGGATGGCTGCGAGGTTCGAGCCGCCATAAACCAATACCTTTGTCGCATCAAATGCGAAAGGTGTATTGCCGCCCTCATGGTAGCCGAGGTAGTGTCCGTTGACCCAAACATCGGCTAGGTAATTGGCGGCACCGAACTTGAGGGTCGGTCTCAGCGATGCCCAAGAACTCGGCACCTCGAAGCTAAGGCGGTACCAGCCAGCTGAGGGTCCCCCGGCCGGTGGCGGATTGAAGCTTCCTGGTACCGCAAGATTCTCCCAGCCGGAGTCGTCGTAACTTCTGCCCTGTCTGCCCCCCGCGACGGCGGCGATGCGCGCTAGCGCGACGCTGTCTCGCGGGCGGAAGTCGATCGCATCGTCCCAGCCGCCGGGCGCGAACCGCCAGGAGGGCAAGTTGAGGTCGATGACGAGGCGAGGCTGGGCGCTGAACGACGGGACCGGAATCCCGTCCTGGTATGGGATCAGCCCGGATGGCGTCGGTTCGAAAACCAGAGTGGAGGGAAGCGAGGGAGGCGACGAAACGGCGGGTCCCTGACAGCCCGCCAGCCCCAGCGCGAGCAGGCCGGAGACAAAAGCCGCCGCCAATCGAGTCACCCCGCCAGGCAGTGGAGCCATGCATCCAGCGTAATGGCCGGGCCATGATACCTCCACCTCCAACAATGCTGCCAGGAAGTCTGAGATGGGCAGAGGAGCGGGCTGCCCTCGATCCGAGGTTCGCGATTGCGTTTGCTACGGCACGCCATCACTGAGCGGCGAGGCGGCAACCCCCTGCCGAATTGACAGCAGTTAGGGCGAACTAGGGCGTACGGTGGCGAATGGATGATTCCAGCGAAAGGGCCATTTTGTATACGGGACGAACCGCGGCGAACGACGGCGTATGCGCCGTGA
The DNA here is from genome assembly GCA_030948155.1 of Candidatus Dormiibacterota bacterium. Lineage (GTDB taxonomy): Bacteria > Chloroflexota > Dormibacteria > Dormibacterales > Dormibacteraceae > Dormiibacter. The sequence continues at coordinate 5,155 of JALZAW010000031.1, forward strand.
TCGAATCAAAAACCGCTGAGGGCAACCTCGTGCGGGTTCGACTCCCGCTCTCGGCACTACCCCGATCTGAATATGAAGGCAAGCTGATCGGGCCCCCGTGAGCGAGGGCGCAATGCTTTCCAGCTCCCGATTCGACTGGCAATCCGACTGGCAACCTCGATGCTTTGGGCCATCTCAACACGGAGGTGGGGCAGATGGCTCGGAGGGCAAAGGGCGAGGGCGCGGTCTACCGGAGGAGTGACGGGCGCTGGGAGGCTCAACTCAGATTGGGCGTCGGACGGCGCAAATCGGTCTACGGGAGGACTCGTCGGGAGGTGCTGGGCAAGCTCCGCGAGGCTCGCTGGGCGCTGAAACGGGGACTGCCAGTCAGTACGCGAAAATTGACACTGGCCGCCTTCTTAGAGGGCTGGCTGGAGGTGGTGAGGGGCAGAGTCCGGGCCAGCACCTACGAGAACTACGAGCTCAACGCCAGGCGAGCTAACCCGGAGCTCGGCGACGTGCCGCTTCAAAGCCTGAGCCCGGCGCTGATCCAGGCCACCTACCAGCACCTGCTCCGGCGCGGCCTCAAGCCCAACAGCGTGCTCCAGGTCCATCGCCTCCTCCACCGATCCATGAGCCACGCCTTCCATCTCGGGCTGGTGACGCGCAATCCCACTCTGCTTGTCTTTCCGCCGAGGCCGAGCCGAAGGCCGACCACGGCGCTTAACGCCGAGCAGCTGCTTCTCCTGCTTGGCCGGACGCGGGACGACCGACTCAATGCTCTCTGGGTGCTGCTCAGCTCGGCCGGGCTGCGGATCGGGGAGGCGCTGGGGCTGCGCTGGCGGGACGTCGACCTGGAAGGCGGCCGGCTGTCGGTTAGTCAGGCACTCCAGCGCCGGCGAGGGATCGGCCTCGTCTTCGTGGAGCCGAAGACGACCAGGAGCCGGCGTGCGGTGGAGCTTACCCGCCGTGCTGTCGAGGCGCTCGAGCGGCACCAGCGGCGGCAGTCGGCGTTGCGGCTGCTCACGCCGGGCTGGCAGGAGTCTGGTCTCGTCTTCACCAGCCTCAGGGGTGGCCCCATGCAACCGCACCAGGCCAACACCGAGTTGACCCGTGCGCTTGCCGCCGCCGGACTGCCGCACATTCGGGTTCACGATCTCCGTCACACGACGGCCACGGTCATGCTGGCGGCCGGCATTCACCCTAAGGTCGTCCAAGAACTGCTTGGCCACAAGACGATCGCGACCACGCTCGACACCTACAGTCACGTTCTTCCCGTGCTGCATGGGCAGGCGGTAAGACTTCTCGACGAATGGCTAGGCGAACCACGGCCCACCTAACCCGTATTCGCGATCGCCCCCAATGCTCTTGATAGTGGCCACCTATCGCAAACTCGACGGGAGTCGGGTCTGGCTCACCAAAGATAGGTGTCCGCTGTATGCGGGTCGCGCTCAGCGTTTGCGTGCGAAGCTCCTGACGTGTCTGAAGGCCTCCGGCTCGCCGAGCTGATCGCCGCCCTCTCTCTGGCCACGGACCTCGGCATGGGCCAGCCGCTGGAGCAGGCCCTGCGCACCTGCCTGGTCGCCGTCGCCCTCGGTGAGCGTCTGGGCCTCGACGGAGAGGAACTGAGCGAGATCTACTACGTGGCCCTCCTGCGCTTCCTCGGCTGCACGGCGGACGCCCACGAGTGGGCCGAGATGGTGGGTGGCGACGAGATTGCGGTGCGGGCCGCGATCGCGCCGGTCCTCGGTGGCCAGACGAACGAGTTCGCATCGCGGGTAATGCCGGCCGTCGGCGCCGGCCACAACCCGCTTCGCCGGGCCCGACTGGTCGCCGGGATGATGGCCCACGGGCGCGGGCGCGCCCGCGAGGGCCTGCGGGCGCACTGCGAGGTGGGCGAGAACCTGGCCCAGCGGCTCGGCCTGCCGGCCGGCGTCCGCACCGCTCTCGCCGCCGCGTTCGAGCAATGGAACGGGGAGGGCCTGCCGGACGGCCTGGCGGGCGAGGCCATCCCGCTCGCCGCCCGGGTGGTCTTCCTTGCCCGCGACCTGGAGGTTATCCAGCGCCAGGGTGGCACCCAGGCTGCCCAGGCGGCGGTTCGCCGCCGGCGTGGCCGAGCCTACGATCCGGCCGTCGCCCAAGCCTTCCTGTCCGCTCCCGCCGAGGTGCTGGCCGGGGCACACGCGGCGACCCCCTGGGAGGACGTTTTGGAGCGCGAGCCGGAGCCCCGGCCCTGGGTCCCGGAGGTACGTCTGGACGCCGTGCTCGGGGTCTTCGCCGACTTCGTCGACCTGAAAGCGCCGTTCACCGCGGGTCACTCCCGGGAGGTTGCTCTATTGGCCGGCGAGGCGGGCGGCCCCGACTCCGTGCCCCTGCGCCGTGCCGGATTGCTCCACGACCTGGGCCGGGCCTCTGTGCCCAACGGGATCTGGGAGAAGCCGGGGCCGCTCACCGGTGGCGAGTGGGAGCGCGTCCGCCTGCACGCGTACTACTCGGAGCGGATCGTCGGCCGCGTCCGCGGCCTGGCCCATCTGGCGCCGCTGGTCGGGATGCACCACGAGCGGCTGGACGGCTCCGGGTACCACCGGGCCAGTTCGCGGGGCGAGATTCCCAGACCGGCCCGCCTGCTCGCCGCGGCCGACGCCTACCAGGCGATGACCCAGCCACGGCCGCACCGGCCGGCGCTGGCGCCCGACCGAGCGGCCCAGGAGCTGGAGGCGATGGCGGCGGCCGGCCGCCTGGACTCAGAAGCGGTACGGGCCCTCCTGACCGCGGCCGGCCACCGCCTTCGCAGTGCTCGCCGCTCTTGGCCGGCCGGCCTCAGCGAGCGCGAGGTCGAGGTGCTCCGGCTGATCTGCCGGGGCGGCACCAAGAAGGAGGTCGCGGCCAGCCTTTCGATCTCGCCCAGCACGGTCGACCACCACGTCCGCCACATCTACGACAAGGCTGGCGTGCAGACGCGCGCCGGGGCGGCACTCTTCGCGCTGGAGCACGACCTACTGAAATAGCGCGATCGCGCGATGCGGCGCGCCGCCGCCAGCCTGACCATGACGGCCAAGGAGGTGGCAGTCATGTGGGAATGCCAGGTGAGCGTCGACATCGAGGTCCCGGTCGAATGGGTGTACCGCCGCCTGCTCGACTTCGAGCGGCACGGTGATTTCTCGGAGGGTCTGGCCGAGGTCCGGCAGACGACCCCGGGCCCGATCGGGGTGGGGAGCCGCTTCCGCGCCGAGGAGCGGGTGCCCGGCCGCTACACGAGCTGGAGCGAGATCACGAGGCTGGATGAGCCGCGTCTGATCGCCTGGAGGGCCTGGGTCGAGGGAGTCATGAGAACGGAGTGGGAGCTCCGGCTCTCGCCAATCGATGGCGGGACCCGGCTCGTCGAGGTCTCGCGCTGGCAGCCTGCCGGCTGGGTCGGCTTCCTGATGCTGAACCTCCACCGCAAGCGCCATGCGCCCCGCGAGAACGGGCGCACGTTGTCGCGCATCAAGGCGGTCCTGGAGGGCGAGCGGTCCGCGCGGACGCGGGAGGTGCCGGCATGAAGCCCTCGGTGATCGCTCTGCCCGGCGGTGTCAACCCAGCGGCCCTGCGCTACGCGCCACTGCTGTCCGCCCTGGGCGGCGAGGTCGACCTTCATCTGAAGGACCTGGAGGTGTACGCAGGGGAGGAGCCGCCAGCCGACTACTCGATAGAGACTGAGGTGGAGGCGATGGCGCGGTTCGCGGACTCGCTGGGCCTGGAGCGCTTCCACCTGCTCGGCTACTCGGGCGGCGGCTTTGTCTCGCTGGCCTTCGCGGGCACCCATCCGGAGCGGCTGCTGAGTCTTGCGCTCTTCGAGCCGGCCTCGGTGCCCGGCCGCCTGAGCCCCGAAGAGGCCGACCTCTACCGCCGGCTCGGCGATGAGCTGGCCGGTCTCAGCGGGCCCGACTTCATGCGCACGTTCATGCAGCTCCAGCTGCGGCCCGAAGTCAAGCTGGCGCCGCCGGCGGGCGCACCGCCGCCCTGGATGCGGAGCCGGCCGGCCGGCCTGGCGGCGATGATGGCTGCCTTCGGGCGCTACCCCTTTGACCGCGAGCAGCTGCGGCGTTGCGACTTCCCGGTGCTCCTCGCCTACGGCGATCTCACCGGCGAGCACGAGGCGATCCGGGCGGGCGTGCTGGCCCGGCTGCTGCCCGACCTGCATGTGCGCAGGTTCGCGGGCGTCCACCACTTCGTGCCGCCCGAGGCGATCTACACCGAGCACCACCTCCGGCTGTTGCGGGATCTGTGGACCGCGGACGGCGACGGTCGCTGATCAGCCGGCCGGCCGGATGTTCTGGTTGGAGCGGAAGAGGTTGTCCGGGTCATAGCGAGCCTTGATCCGGGCCAGGCGCTCGTAGCGGCCACCGTAGGCCGCTCAGACCCGGGCCTCGCCCTCGTCGTTGTGCATGAAGTTGACGTAGACGCCGCCGGTGGCATACGGCTCCAGGGCCGTGAAGTAGTCCCGGCACCAGGTGACGTCGGGATGTGAGGGGCCGGCCTCCGGCCAGGCGGCGTTGATATTGACGGCGTGGGCGGCGTCGCGGCCGCTAGCCGCCGAGTGATCCTCCGGTAGTCGGGAGATAGCGCCGCCCAGGTGGAACACGATCGTGTAGGAGGCGGGCGAGGCCTTCCGCCAGGCGTGCTCCACCATCGTCTCGATGGCGCCGTCCGTCAGCGGCGCCAGGTAGTGCGACTTCCAGTAGTAGCCCCAGTGGTGGGGGACCACGGTGTCGAACATCGACTGGTAGGCGAGGTAGGGCTTGCCCCGCCTCCTTCAATTTGAGATGGGCTGAGATTGAGGCGTGTACCGCCTGATCGCGGCGTGTTCGGGGCTTGCAGGTCGGTGGCGGGACAGTATTGATCCAGCAGTTCAGCTCTAAAGTGAGTTATGGGATTAGGAGTAATGATATCCTTTATCCATTACTTCGCACCAGATAGGAATTAATGGATCAATAATGTCGCTTTCAGGAGGTATCAGCTCAACAGGGCGGGCTGAATTGGCGGCGATTCTGGGATCCGGCAAGCGCTTCGTGACGCCCAGCATCGTGGTCGATGCACTCGGCGTCGATAGTTCGACTGCGGCTAAGAGACTTTCAAGGTGGGCTGCTGAAGGGTGGCTCCGGCGTGTCCGGCGCGGACTTTACATCCCGGTCCCAATGGATGCGGGCAATCCTGCCGCGTGGTCTGAGGATGCGCTGATCGTGGCGGCCGCCGTGTGGTCGCCGTGTTACTTCACGGGCTGGACTTCGGCCAACCACTGGGGGCTGACCGATCAGGTCTTTCGGACGACTGTCGTGAAGACGACCCGCAGGGTGAGGGCCTCGGCGGTCGCGATGCTGGACCACGAGTATCTCCTCAGCCACGCCTTTCCGAAGCAGATGGAATGGGGGATGAAGACGGATTGGCGTGGCGAGGTCAGGCTCAGATTCGCTGACCCCGCCAGAACCGTTGTCGACATCCTTGATCACCCGCGAATCGGGGGTGGCATTCGCCATGGAGCCGAGATAGTCGCGGGGTATCTGACGAATAGTGATCCTGAACTCCTCGTCGATTACGGAGATCGACTGGGCAACCGTGCCGTTTTTAAGCGTCTCGGATACATCGTGGAGACTCTGGGCACCGAGCATGGCGGCCTGCTGAAGGCATGTCGGGATCGGGTGTCCGCAGGGATTTCGCCTTTAGACCCCGACGGGCCACAGGGCGGTCGGCGAATGAGCAACTGGGGACTGCGGGTGAACGTCAGCGTCGGGCCCGAGGAAGCGGCGTGATACCAGCCCGAGAGGTTCTGGAGTTGCGGGCCGAGTGGTCCCTCGATGTAAATGTGATCGAGAAGGACTATGTGCTCGGGTGGCTGCTCGCCGGCATAGGGCAAGATCCGCAGCTAGGCCAAAACTGGGTGTTCAAGGGCGGCACCTGCTTGCGCAAGTGCTATTACGAGACCTACCGATTCTCAGAGGATCTGGACTTCACGGTGGTCAGAGGGGGCTCGGAGGCGCCTGAGGACCTGGTTCCCATCTTCCGACGGATCGGGGATTGGATCCGAGAAGAGTCAGGCCTAGAACTGGTCATTGATGACGACGGGTTCCGGCGTCGACAGAACCTGCGTGGCAACCCGACCACTCAAGGCCGGATCTCTTACCGCGGGCCAAACCAGCCCCGGGACCTTCCAAAGGTAAGGCTTGACATCACGTCCGATGAAGTCTTGGTTGAGCCGCCGCAGCAGCGCACGGTGGGTCACCAGTACAGCGATGCACCGTTGCCCGGGAAGGGAGTCGTCTGCTACTCGCTGACGGAGTTATTCGCCGAAAAGCTGCGGGCGCTCAGCCAGCGGTGTCGGCCAAGGGACTTATACGACGTGGTCCATATGCACAGGCACCCAGATCTGATCGGCCGGGCTCCAGCGGTGGCGGCAATCTTGGCAAGGAAATGCACTCACGTCGGCATTCAGGTGCCAACGGCCGAGGCAATTCGTTCATCGCCCTACCGAGATGAGGTCGAGCAGGAGTGGGAGAACATGCTCGGACACCAGTTGCCAAGGCCGCTGCCGCCGTTTGCTGACTTCTGGGCAGTTCTCGATGAGGTGTTTGCCTGGCTCGGAGGCCAGGTACAACTTGTAGCGCCGCAGCGTATCGAGCGTGCCGACCTCGACCCTGCCTGGATTGCGCCGAGGGCGATCACGTCCTGGCGGCGGGGGTTCCCCTTCGAGCTGATTCGATACTCGGGAGCGAATCGCCTGAAGATTGACGTCGACTATCGCGCTGAGGACGGCCGTTGGGGTTCTCGGCGGGTCGAGCCATACTCGCTTCGGCGCACTAAGGACGGCAATCTCTTGCTGTTCGTCGTAAACGATCGGGGTCAAGTCCGGGCATATCGCGCCGACAGAATCGCCGGAGTAAGGCCGACGAACGAGACCTTCAGCGCGCGATTCCTCGTGGAGTTCTAAGGAGTTGTCGACTGCACTACCTCGAGCTGCCAGCCAAGCTGTGGTCAAGGCCGTGACGGCAGCCACATGACGGTCAACGGACTTAACTGAATGCCGAGAATGCATGTCGACGAACTCGAGATCGACGAAGAGCTCGTGCGAAGGTTGGTCGCCGAACAGTTTCCCGAGTGGGCTGACCAGCCGCTCACGCGCATCGATCAGGTGGGCACTGACAACGCGATCTTCCGCCTCGGCGAGGATCTTTCGGTGCGTCTCGCGCGGCGAAACGGGCCCACCCAGCCGGGCGGCAAAGAGTTCGGTTGGCTGCCTCGGCTAGCGGCACTCCTCCCTCTCAGCATCCCGGTCCCTGTCGCGCAGGGACGCCCGACGGCCGAGTACCCATGGTTCTGGGATGTCCATACGTGGGTGGAGGGCGAGACGCTGCCGGTCGAGGATGTCGATGCGATATTGGCCGCCCACGACTTAGCGGCCTTCGTCGCCGCCCTGCAAAAGGTGGATCCCGCGAGTGCGCCTCCGGGCCGCGGCATCCCTCTGGCCAAGCGAGACGAGGAGTTCAGCTACTGGCTCGCGAGGTTCGACGGCGACCCAAGGGTTTCTACGGAGTGGGAGCGCGCGCTCTCCGCGCCCCCCTGGGACGGCCCGCCCGTCTGGCACCACGGCGACCTCGATGCTCGCAACTGGCTTATTCGGGACGGACGCATTTGCGCTGTGATCGACTGGGCCGCTATGGGCATCGGCGACCCGGCCTGCGACGTCATGGTCGCGTGGAAGCTCCACTCGAGCGTCGCTCGAGACGCGTTCCGTGAGGCGCTGCCAACGGACGACGCTACCTGGGAGCGGGCGCGCGGCTGGGCGCTGTCCCAAGCGGTGGCAGTGCTCGCGTACTACACGCCCGAGAACAATCCGACCCTGTATCGCGAGGCGGAAGCATGGCTGGAACTCGTACTGTCTGAGAGCGTGTAGCGCTTGACCATCACGCAAGAAGCCGGTGACGCTGACAGCGATTTGACAGCAGTTAGGGCGAACTTGGGCGAACGACGGCGTACAGACGGGAGGGCCGAAGGGGTCGATATGTATTCGTGGCGAACCCCGGCGAACGACCGCGTACACGCTGCAAGCGAACTCAAAAACCGCTGAGGGCAACCTCGTGCGGGTTCGACTCCCGCTCTCGGCACCAAGATTTCAAGTTCGGATCCATAGAGCAATCCGATTCGGTCACCACAGGGCCGGCGGGTCCAGCCGGCCTCTGACTGGCAATTTGACTGGCAGCCGTCGAACCTGACGCCATCTCAGTCAGGAGGCGAAGCTATGGCAAGGCGGCGAGACGGCCAAGGTGCGGTCTATTTCAGAGCTGACGGACGCTGGGAAGCGCAGCTCAGATTGGCCCGGTGGCGGACGTAAATCGGTCTACGGGCAGACCCGGAGCGAGGTCTTGCGTAGGTTGCGGGAGGCGCGCTGGTTGCTGGCTCAGGGACTGCCAGTCAGTGAAGCCACCGAGGCCCGTTCAATGCGATCTACACTCCCGACAAGGCGCCCCACCTCCGGTGCGCTGCGGGGCGAAGTCCCGGCACCCACTTGGCGTCACTGCAGTTTCCGGCCGCTGGCGGAGCGGATTCCGGGCTCGTGGCGGATCGGGTTCCGCTCGCGATCAGCTGACAGGGA
>JALZAW010000305.1 GCA_030948155.1 Candidatus Dormiibacterota bacterium
GAACAAGCTTGAGATGCCAAACCTGGGCGACGAGCTGCATCACTTTGGCTGGAACGCCTGCAGCTCCGCCCTGTGCCCCTACGCCCCCCACCCCCACATCGAGCGCCGCTACCTGCTGGTCCCTGGCCTGCGCTCGAGCCGCATCTACGTGATCGACACCAAGCCCGACCCCCGGCGACCCCAGATTGTCAAGACGATCGAGCCGCAAGAGATCGCGAACAAGACAGGTTACAGCCGCCCGCACACACTCCACTGCGGCCCTGATGGGATCTATGTGAGCGCGCTGGGCGCGCCCGACGGCGGCGGGCCGGGCGGGATCTTCATCCTCGACCACGACAACTTCACCGTCAAGGGCCGCTTCGAGCTGGACCGCGGTCCCCAGTTCCTCGCCTACGACTTCTGGTGGCACCTCGGTTATGACGTCGCTCTGACCAGCGAGTGGGGCACGCCCAATATGATCGAGGACGGCGTCAACGGCGAGCTGCTCCTGGCGGGCGAATACGGCCACCACCTCCATGTTTGGGATCTGCCCCGGCGGCGGCACAAGCAGGCGCTCGACCTCGGAGCGGAGCAGCAGATGGTGCTGGAGCTGCGTCCGGCGCACGATCCCACCCGCGCCTATGGCTTCGTAGGGGTGGTGACCAGCCTGAAGGACCTCAGTGGATCTGTCTGGTTGTGGTACCTGGAAGGCTCCCGCTGGGCGGTGAAGAAGGTGATCGAGATCCCCGCCGAGCCCGCGGATCCCTCGCAGCTGCCGCCCATCCTGCAACCGTTCAAAGCCGCTGCCCCGCTGATCACTGACATCAACCTCTCGCTGGATGACCGCTGGCTGTACGTGTCAGCCTGGGGCACCGGCGAGATCAAGCGCTATGACGTCTCGGACCCCTTCAGTCCCCGGGAGACCGGGTCGGTAAGGCTGGGCGGCATCGTGAAGCGGACTGGCTTGAACGGCTCTGGCCGGCTGAACGGGGGACCCCAGATGGTCGAAGTGAGCCGCGACGGCCGGCGCGTGTATCTCTCCAACTCTCTCTACGGTTCCTGGGACGCGCAGTTTTACCCCGAAGGGGTGGAGAGCTGGTTGGTCAAGCTGGACGCTGACGAGAGCGGCGGCCTGAGAATCGATCGCGAGTTCTTCATCCGTACCGAGCAGCGTGCTCACCAGATCCACCTGGAAGGCGGTGATGCGTCCTCGGATTCCTACTGCTATCCCTAGCCACTGGATGAGCTGGGGCGAGGCCTGGCCCTGGCTGGCGCTCATCGGATTGGGGGCCTATCACGGCGTCAACCCGGGGATGGGCTGGCTGTTCGCCGTCGGCCGCGGGCTGCAGGAGAGCAGCCGGCGCGCGGTGCTTGGCTCGCTCGTGCCCATCGCTGCCGGGCACGAGATGTCGATAGTGCTGGTTTTGCTGGCGATCGGCTTGACGCAGCAGCTAGTGCCGCCGCACACTGTGCGGTTGGTGGCCGCACTGGCGCTGGTGGCCGTGGGATTGTGGACTCTGGCCCGGCCCCGGGCGCACCCTCGCGGCTTCGGGATGCGGGTGGGCGTTCTCGGCCTGGTCGCCTGGTCGTTCCTGATGTCGTCGGCCCACGGCGCGGGCCTGATGCTGGCCCCGGTCCTGCTGGGGCTGCCGGTCGGGGACCACTTTTCCAATCCGAGCCAGCTCGGTCTCACGGCGGCGCTGGCAGCCACCGTCCACGTGGCCGCGATGGTTACGGTGATGGGAGTGCTCTCGGTGGTCGTCTATGAGAAGGTCGGTCTGGGCTTCCTGCGTCGGGGCTGGCTGAACCTGGACCTGGCCTGGACCACTGTGCTCCTGCTCAGCGGGGCGATCACGCTTTTCAGCGCCTAGTCTGTCCTCTCCCCGAGAGGTAGCGACGGCTCCGGCCCGGGGAATCTAGTGGGCGGCCAGCAGATCCTGGTAAAGGCTCAGCTGGTCCGGGCTGAAGGCGACCAGGCGCGCGAGCTTGACCTCGGTTGCGGCCTCTCGCAGGGTGCTGATCGCGATTCTGGCGGCGGCCTCCTTCGGGTAGCCATAGATGCCGGTCGAGATGGCCGGGAAGGCGATGCTCCGGGCACCCAGCTCCTCGGCCACCTCGAGCGACCGCCGGTAGCAGGAGGCGAGGAGCCGGGCTTCCCCTCCCCCGCCGCCGCGCCACACAGGTCCGACCGCATGGATCACCCAGCGGGCCGGCAGGTGAAAGCCGGGGGTCGCTCTGGCGTCACCCGGGGGGCAGCCACCCAGTGGGCGGCAGGCCGCCAGCAGTTCAGGACCGGCGGCCCGGTGGATGGCGCCGTCCACGCCACCTCCACCCAGCAGGCTGGAGTTGGCGGCGTTGACTATGGCGTCCACCCGTTCCTCCGTGATGTCGCCGATCACCGCTTCGATCTCCATGGCTGCTGAGTATGCGGCCCAGAGCTGGCGAAAGCGTCCTGAGCCAGCCCAGCCACAAAAAGGCCTTCGCGCTCAGCCTCAGCGACCCTTCGCGCCGCCAGGCAGGTCAGCCGTCCAGCTTGCGCGGCTGGCTACTCCGGCTGAGCCCGAGGAACACAGCGAAGACCGCCACCACTGCGACCACGCCGGCACCAGTCAGGAGGGGGCCGCCAACGAGCGGCACGCTGGCCAGGGCCAGCAGCAACCAGCCCAACGCAGCCCCGACCAGTGCCACCATCGCCACGGCCAGCAGGTGAGAGCGAGGCGGCGGCAGGCCCGGCGGCTGGCCCGCCAGCCAGGCCAGTTCGGCGAACCAGAGCAGAGCGGCGCCCCGCAGCGGCGCGTCGATGACGACTTCCTGACTCAGCACGGCGGCCAGGAGCTGTTCGGTGGCGAGCAGCACGAGAGCGAGCCAGAGGCCGGCCGGCCAGATCCTGCTCATCGCCAGGGCGAAGAAGAAGAGCTCCGGCCCACCGCAGAGGATCGCCACCGCAGGCGACAATCCGCCCAGCGACACTGGCAACACCGTCAGGGCCGCGCCCAGGAGAAGTGCGCCCCCCAGGGCGGCCAGCTGCCAGCGGCTCACCGGGGCGCCACCAGCCGCCGCTCCCGGCGGAAGCGCGAAGCTGCAAGCAGCGGCTCGGCCAGCGGGCGATCGGCGGCCCAGCGCAGGACGGGCACGCCCACGCTCACAAAACGCGTGCGGAGCGCCTGCCGCTCCATCTCCCACAGACGCCTGGCTAGCAGCTTGGGCTCGTCGTGGGGAGGTGGCAGAAAGTCGAGTGGCGACACCTCCAGCACAACCAGGTCGTGGCCTCGGCCGCCCAAATCCAGCAGTGCCCGGAGGCTTCTCTCATCCAGCAGTGGTGTGACGGCCACGACCAGCGCTGCAGGCGGCAGGGTTCGCGGCGGGATGACCTCGAGCCCCTTCCAGGCGTAGCTGAAGACCACCTCGCTTTCGATCAGGGCATCGGCGATTCGATAGGCCTGCCGCTGGCCCAGGCCCGGAGCCAGCCAGCGCAGCGTGCCGCCGAAGCCGATCACTCCCACGCGATCGCGGCTGCGCAGATAGGTGCCGGCGATCGAGCCGGCCGCTCGGACTGCGCGATCCAGGCTGTTTTCTTTGCCCAGGTCCAGCTCTGTAAAGGTGTCCAGGAAGATGACGACGTCAGCGTTTCTCTCCGGTCTGAGCTCGTTCACCTGCAGTGTGCCCCGTCTGGCAGTTGCCCGCCAGTTGACGTGCCGGACCCGGTCCCCGGGCAGAAACTGGCGGATGCCGCCGAACTCGATGCCGTCGCCGCGCAGGTTGGAGACGTCATCGCCGGCAGACATCTGCGGCCGCGCCGGCGGGATCAGCCGCCGCAGCTTGTCAGCTGCGGGATAGATACGGAGTCCTGGCAATCGCACTTCCGACCAGTGATAGTTGAACAGACC
>JALZAW010000306.1 GCA_030948155.1 Candidatus Dormiibacterota bacterium
GATCCAGGCCCGCCGCTGCTGGACCAGCATCTCGATTTCATGGAATGTCGGGGCGTGTCAAGCCCTCTGCCCGCGGAGAGGTAGTCGGCGCCGAAGCTGGTTGGGTGTCGGTCCGGCAGGAGCTGCGACGTCGATGAGGCGCCCAAGCAAGCGATCGACGCGGGTTGACCATCCTCGACCGCCGCGCGCTCATTACCGACCATCCGTGACCGGCTGGCCAGCAGCGGGACGATCAGCGCAGGTGCGACATAGCTCTGCGTCGGATCGATTTGCATTGGCGGGCGCAGGGCTGCGAGCGACCGCGAACACCGCCGGTCGCCTCCAAGGGAACTGGGCGCGAGATCATCGAGCTGCTGCCCCGGACCACGGCCTTACCGCTCGGCTCCGAGGACCTCTACGTGATCGACCGCACCGCCACTGACTACCCGCCCACGACCCTGCAGGCCTTCTGGCCCTGCCCAGGACTACGCCACCACCAGGATGCTGCAGGACGGCAAGATCCCGCTTCAGCTGCTAAGAGAAAAGCTCCAGGTGCTGGACGACCGACTGGACGAGATCTCAGAGGCCGTCCCCACCAGGACTCCGCGCGATTCCTGGCCAACGGCGTTTCTTGGAAGAGCGGTTCGCCCAGCGGCCGGAAGGCCTGACGCCGCCCCACAGGAGTAGGCCAGAGGTCCTCGGAGGTGACCGAACTGGGCCGAGAGCCGTTCTGGCCAGAGTCGGCCCAGCCGATCCTCCATCCAAGGTCTATCCAGCGGTGGCCATCTGTCGGTTACGCCTAGTCGCCACCACCCCCGTCGCCTTCGTCGTCGTCACCCTGAGAGAAGAAGACGCCATTTCTCTCCCGGGCGACCAGCCCGAAGTCGGCCCTGTTCTTGGCTCCGGTAACCGTATGAGTCACGCCGTTGATGGTCTCGACGGCCGAAAAGCTCATGGTCGCCGCGGTCCTGAATCCCCTGATCCTGGCAGGCGTTGGCAGACTGGCGTTGGCGAAGCTGAAGCGCTGTGCCGAGCCGCCCCACCGGATGTGCATGGAGAGCAGGGCGGTGCCGATCTCTTTGCCGCCTGAGATGGCGTTCATCACGTTGCCGTAGTCGTCGATCAGGAAGTCCTTCAGCGTCAGCGCGGCAGTCGCATCCTCCACGTCGACGTGAACGCTGCCGGAAGGAATCGCTACAGTCCAGAAGAGCCCGTTCTCTTCACCAGGGTTGTAGTCGTGGACCTGTTGGGAGCCACCGGCCCCCATGAAAACGTCCACTCATATGAAAGCGAAGGTGCCTCGGTGCCGGGCGTTGTCGGGGCCCACGAAGACGCCCTTCATGAACCGTACATCCGCGGCCCAGAACTTGCCCCCGAAGAAAGGATCGGTGGCGACGCCGGTCGGAGGAGTCTCGGCGACTCCGATGTCGCCCTTGAAGTCCCGGATCGTGGCGGCGTCGCCCTTGCCGTTCTCGACGACGTTGGTCGACCCCACCGGATTCACCAGGGTCGGGAAGTAGAAGTGCTTGAAGAACGGTCCTAGCTGGGTTCCGCCCAAGATCGGATTGGGCACGACCGTGGTGGTGGCGGCCTCGGCGGCAACCGGCACCAGGCCAGGCAGTGTGAGAGCTGCCCCGCCGGCCACCGCTGCGCCCAGAAAGCCGCGCCTCGACAGCGCCCGGTCCCAGAAGTGGTCATGCCCAACTGCGCGGTCACCGAAGCGCTCCCGCCAGACGGAATGGAAGTCCTCTTCGATCTGGCCCATCATCCCCCTCTCGGAGCTAGCCGATCCAACTGACCAAGCCTGAGTGACGCCTACAGTGCGGCCCAGGCATGACCTCGAGCACCACCTCCCTCGGTTCCGTGAAGTCTCGACGGAACCAGGGAATCATAGCGCCACGCGCAAACCTCCGCACGCACCGAACTGGGTCAGCCGTAGTACGCCCTGCCTCAGGTGCGCAAGGGTTGAGGAAGTGCAGAGTCCGGTCTCCGCGGATGATGAGGTGCTCGTCAAGGTCTGGGCCACCACCGTCAACAGGCTTCATCGTCACACCCGTGAGGCCAATCCGAGAGCTGGCTCGCCCATCATGATCTTGAGTCGGCTCATCTCCGGCGTTCCAGATGTTCAGCGGAAGACCCAATGACCAGTGACAAACGATTGCTCAGAAAAGAGGGCACCCGGGACACACCCCTGTGAGTCCAGGAGCGCCCCCGTCTGACAGAGTGCGAAGTAGGACCTCGTCTTCGTGACGGAGCTCAACGGAGCCGGCGAGTACTGGCCCGTCATCGATCGCCGCGACCGACTGGAAGACGTGATTGAAGCCGCACGCTAGTCGAGACCCGGCAGAAGACCGGAAACGTCATCCTCACCGCCAGCTGACAGTCAAGCTTCTGACCGGCGGACCGGTAACCGGCGTCCGAGTTCATTTGGGCTCGGCCCGGCAGGGGTGGCGACGTCGGCAAGACGCCCGAGCAAGCGGTCGACGGCGGCTTGACCGTCCTCGACTGCGGCGCGCTCGTCGTCCGTGAGTGGGATCTCAATGAGCATCCGCTGGAGGTTCGCCTTCGCCTCGAGTAACTGGATCTGCGTCGAGTCCTTCGGCAGATAGAAGTCGCACCGGGCACACGCCATCCGATGGCGGCACTGCTCGAAGAAGTTGTAGGTACAGTAGCCGTGACCGAGGTCGAAGTACTGCCAGGGCTGGCCCTCAGTCGCAGCGCCAGAACTGATCGCCTCGCGATCGATGAGAACCTTGATCGCCCGAACATTGCGTGCGAAGTAACCGGCGTCTTTGTATGCCTTGGTCAGCTTGGTCGGGCTGATTCTCACATAGTACTGAGTCGAGACCGGTGAGCGATGACCGAGCCAAGTCTGTAGCTCGTAGAGGCTCATCGGCTCCTTGGCGTTGTAGAGCTGGCTGGCGATGGTGTGCCGAGCTCGATGACCGGTGATCCGTCCGCGGGCGTCACGCTCCGGGACGCCTGCCTTGTTGCAGAGGGCAGGAATCAGCGACGCATTGATATAGGTGCCCGGCAGGCGCCGGCCGCGCCAGCAGAAGAGCATGGGTACCAATTCGCCTGTCTTGGGATCGGGCAGGAGGGGATGGTTCGGGCGCACCGCCTCCCACTCGGCGATGGACCGGCCAACGAGCGGATCCACCGGCTTGGTGTAGCTGGTCCCGGTCTTGTGAACGGGCACGTCCAGAAGACAGGTGGCCTCGGCCACGGGCGCGCTTGCGGCGCCTGGTCCTCCGGTCGGGTGCTGCCAGCGAATACAGCCGACTCGCAGACGCACCAGCTCGTCGACTCGCAGCCCAGCGAACAGCCAGGTGATCGCAACTGCCTTGAACATGGACAGCGGGTAGACCGAGACCTGAGAGTTGCCGAACCTTCCGCCCCAGGCCACCGGCAGATCACTCTCCTCGAAGTTGAGACCTGCCCAGATGAGCTTGGCCCACACTTCATCGGCGATGACACGAGGGTCGCGTGATATGAGAGCGCGAACGGAGCGTGGAGTTGCAAAGACCAGCTGCGGATCGAAGCGGGGCTCAGACCATTCCCAGTCGCGGCAGTCCTTGAAGAATCGCCGGAGAGCCGCCAGCACCCCGTCCTTGGTAGACGGAGCCAGACTGGCGTCGCTCTTTACTAGCTTCGCATTGGGCGCGGCATAGGCTCCCACCGTCCAGCTGTTGACAGCAGCTACGTATTCCGCCGCCAGCTCGCGGGACCAGTCACTCGGAGCATGAACGTGGGGGTGCAACTCAGCCAACCAGCGGCCAGTGCGGCGCAGTTCTCCGAAGATGTCGCTGCGTGTCCGCTTCGAGAGCGTCGAGGTGGCAAGCCAGCGGACGGCAAGGCTCAACCAGGTAGGATCGATGCCA
>JALZAW010000307.1 GCA_030948155.1 Candidatus Dormiibacterota bacterium
CCATCAGGAACATGGGCTACTCGGACCTGACCGGGGCGCTGCAGCTTGCTGACGAGGGCCTCCAGGCGGCGCGGAGGACTGGCGACGATCGAACGCTGGGCATGGCGCTCAACCACCTCGGCTCGATGCTGGCCATGTCGGGAGAGGCCCGCAAGGCCAGGACGCTCCTCGAAGAAGGGGTGGATCGCCTCCGGAGGTCCGGAGACGGATTCGAGACCGCGATGGTGCTCGAGAGTCTGGCGCATGCAACGCTGGAGTGCGGGGATGGGGGGCTCGCGGCGGCCCTGTGGGCGGAGAGCATGCGCACGTCGTTGGTGGTCGGCGCGATGGGAAACGTTGCCTGGTGCCTGAACGGCTTTGCCCGCCTGGCGGCCGCCTCAGACCCGTCACGGGCGCTTCGCCTGGCAGCTGGCGCAGCCGCCATTACAAATGGTACGTGGGGATTTCTGTTGGGTCCCTTGGAGGAGCCGCTTGTCGAGAGCTGGCTGGTCGGGGCGCGGAGTTCGCTCGATTCCGGAGCGGCCGCGGCCTGCTGGCGAACCGGAGCAGCCATGCCGCTTGACGAGCTGGTGAACTATGCGCTCAGCGAACCGCTGCTTGCACCGCCCGCCTGCGAAGGGTAAGGCGAATGATTCGCTTTGCGCCGCACGGGCTGACGGGTGATCAGGTGGTGGCTCTTTCGACAATGGGCGTGCGCCTGCGAACCGGATGGATTGGCACGCGAGTGGTGGGGAGCTGGCCCGGATTCACATGTCCGGAGGCCCATCCCGCGGGCTCCGCCCTCTAATGCGGAGTCCGCGACGCCCGAGTTTCCATGATAGTTGCAGAGGAACACGTTGACGCCCGTCATCGGCGGGAGACTGGCCATAGGCCTACTCCGACCCAAAAATTTGACATCACATCAAAGGAGAGTGGACTACTGATGCTCCGCGCAGAGAGTACTTCGCCCTCGCCTGGTCCTGTCCTGATGCCGTCGTCCTCGCCTACGCCTTCCCTTCCGCCAGCGCTGTCAGGCTACCTCCGTGAGAAGACGCCACACTGTGATGTCCTTTGGCTCAACGTACGCGGCCGGACTTACCATGAGCATCACCGAGACGTTAGGTTGAGCTAAGGACGTCAGCAACTCGGCTGGCAGAGGCCAGCCAGTAGGCTGCTCTGCCGGGTGGTGTAAAAGAGTCATGCGAAGAGCATCGCAGTGCCGAGTTCGGGGCCGGCAGTAGAGCCGGTCCCGAAAACAGCAGGGCCTTTTGATCAGGACAGCGTCGAACTCGCTTCGAGGGGAGCTGACAGGAATGCGCGACGAGCGGCCATCACGAGGCCGATCAGGAGCAATGGGAACCCGACCAGGTCGAACAGGCGCTCCCCGCTCGCCACGGCGACTGGATGCAGCAGCATTCCGACCATCATCAGGCCCGCTGCCCAGCCCGGGAGCACGCTGGCACGCCACAGAGCGGCGGCGAGAAGCAGCGTACCAAGCTCGTGCCCGATGACGAAAACCAGGGTCATAGCCGTGAACGCGCCGTCGTTGTTGAAGGCGTCCCACACCGCTCCCGCCTGCGCGATGCTCAGCGGCGACCTGGAGAGCTCGTACGTGAGCACGTCTTGTGCCACGAGAGCCGGGACCATGGACCATCCCACGAGCGCGAGTGCCCCACCGATGACGGCCAGCAGGGGAGCCCCACGGAGCCCGAGCCGAGCCAGGGCGGCCACTCCGATAGGCAAGAAGACGGTGGCGACGACGCCGGCGATCAGCTCGAAGGTCTGAGCGCCCGAAGACGTTGCCGAGGCTGCGACAGCAGCTCGACCGCTGCCGGGGCTCACCGAGGGAACGGTGGCTCTCACCGCGAATACGGCAAGCGGACCGAGCACGATGGCCACCGCCGACCCGATCCGGTAGATCGGTGTGGCGAGGCGATTCGCGGAGTGCGGACGGGGTAAGACGATGGCGGTCTGCGCCACGGTGACGCCTCCGAGGTGACTCGCCTCGGGGAGGAAGTGGAGCCGCTGGCTCGGCGCATTGGGCACAACGGCGCTTTGATGGTGGCCGGGAGAGGCCGGCTGCTGGCGGAGATCACGACGGGCAATCTTGCTGCGGTGGAGGCCTCGGCCTCCCGGGACCTGGCGCTGTTGAAAGCGCTGGCCTCCCCTGGTCGCCGGACTCCTACGCATGGCTGGGGCTGGTGGCCTTCTGGCGTGGCGCCTGGCAAGCCGCGCTCGACGCTTTCGAGGAAGGCATGAGGCTGGAGGGCTCGGGAACGGTTGCCGGCGCCTGTTGGGCAGCTACCGTGCTTGTCCTGGCGCACCTGGGTGACGAGACGCGCTGTCGAGCCATGCTGGCGGATCTTCCCCTGGACTTTCCAACACCGGGACGCCCGAGCAGTCTCGGCCAGTGGACCGGGGTTCTGATGGCAACCGAGGCCCTTGCCCTACTCGGCGCCAGGGAGGAGGCCGCCGCTAACTACGAGTTAGTCCTGGAGGCGATGGCGGCGGGCAACGTGCTGCGGGGATACGACAACCGGCTGCTTCCCGCGGTTGCCGGCATCGCGGCCGGCGCGGCGGAGCTCTGGGAGACTGCAGAGAATCACTTTCGCCATGCTCTCCACCTTGCAGAGGCGCTGCCGCACCGAATCGACCAGGCTGATGTCCGGCGCCTCTATGCACTGATGCTGATGCGGCGCGATGCTGCTGGGGACGCCGCGGCGGCGCGCCAATTGCTACAGGAGGCGGCCGCCGCTTACAGCGAGATCGGGATGCGGGGGCACCTCCACATGGCCCAGACGCTGCTGGCCGACCTGAAATCACGTCCTGCCGGCCGCCGCGCGCGTACCCGACAGGCGGACGGGTTGACCGAGCGCGAGGTGGAGGTGCTCACTCTTCTGGCCGCTGGCCGCACGAGCAAAGAGGTCGCGCGGCAGCTGTCCCTCTCGATTACGACCGTGCAGCGGCATATCGCCAATATCTATATGAAGATTGGCGCCAGCAACCGCGCCGAGGCCACAGCTTACGTGCTTCGGGGGGGCATCGAGCGGCCCTCTACATGATTCCTTCCACGAGCATCATGCTTGCAAGGGATCGGGAAATACATAGTTCTGGTGATGACGTCTGGCCGCCTCGCCGCTACGTTCGCTGGAGACTTCCTAGTGTCACGGAGGATACGAGATGGCGAATGTTAGAGAGCTGTATATGGAGGGGATCGAAGCCTACAACGCGCACGACCTCGACAGGTTCATCGAGATCTACAGCGACGACTGTGAGCTGACTGTGCCCGGCTTCCCGACCTTCAAGGGCAAGGCGGCCGTGCGGGAATGCTGGCGGCTGTTCATGGAGTCGTTCCCCGACGATCACCTGACCGTCAGCAATCAGATAGTGGAGGGGATGACCGCTGTCGGCGAGTGGAAAGCGGAGGCCACCAACACTGGGCCGCTATACCTGCCCTCAGGGGAGGTGCTGCCTCCAACCGGGAAGCACTACATCAATAGGGGGATCGACGTCGCGGCATTCGAGGACGGACGTGTGAAGTCCCATCGCCTGTACTGGGACACCACAGAGATCCTCGCTCAGCTCGGGTTGATGCCGGAGGCGGTCTCCTAGGCAGCCCGGCACCGGGCCGAGATCATCGCAGTGGAGGCCGCTGCCTACCGGCTCACGAACCCGCTGCTCCGGCTTCCGTGCTAGGCCATAGGCCAGATGGCTGGCGGACCGGACGGGCTGCATCCGCCGGCGCTCATTACCGCGCTTCGGTGAGTGGTTCGCCTCTCACGGCCTACGGTGGTTCTTCACTGGCCTTCCAAAGCGCCACGAGCGTTCCTCCGGTCGGGTGCTAGGTGAAGGCCTTTCCGACGGCTGGTCTCATCTTT
>JALZAW010000308.1 GCA_030948155.1 Candidatus Dormiibacterota bacterium
CTACATATACGTCCCCGGGATGCTGCCCAAGAGCGCGGTGGGCGACGTCTGGAAGGCGGTCTTTCCGAGGCAGACAGTGGTCGTCGACGGCGGCGAGGCCTTTCTGCCTGGCATCGCGGTGGACAGGGTGCGGAGGAGCTACGTCGACGGCTACCCGATTCTGCGCCTGGTTAGTGGCAGGCTGCGCCAGCCGGCCGCGGCGAGCCGACCCTCAGAGCTGGCAGCCGCGGCAAAAATTCAGCGGCTCCCGGTTGGAGCCCAGCTGGCTGATGCGGTGGCCGCAGCGGGGGCAGCTCTCGCCACCCTTGCCGTGCACTTTGAAGAACTTGCGATCCTGCTTGGACTCGTCGTAGTCAGGATTGGCGAGGATGGTTGCGATACTCCGCTCCAGCACCAGCGGGATCGCCGCGTAAAGAGCCTCTTCCTCGCCCGGTTTCAGGGTGGCGCGTCGACGCAGCGGCAGCAGTCTTGCCTCGAAGAGGATCTCGTCTGAGTAGGCATTGCCAATCCCGGCCAGAAAGGCCTGGTTGCGGAGCAGGTCCTTCAGCTCATCGCGGTAGCGGCGGAGGCGCTTGCGAAATGCCGCCAAGGCCTCTTGGCGAAGGTTGTCCGCCTCCGGCCCCTGGCCTGCCCACGCAGGCACGTCCTGCAGGGGATCGGCAGTCCAGTAGATCCTGCCCATGTCCCGGAAGTCCAGATAACGCAGCTCTTCCGCTTGGTCCAGCCGGAGCGAGAAGACATGGGTCGCCGGCAGCTTCTGGTTCTCGGCAGCGAGGTGCAAGCGGCCGCCGAGCATGGGATTGATTACCAGGTGCCGGCGGTCGTCGCCCCGCATCAGCTCCAGATCGAAGATCAGGTGCTTACCCCGCCGCCAGAGCCTGGCCAACCGGCGGAAGGGCAGCTCGTGCGCGAAGCTCTCGGGCGGGTAGCGGAGCATGTGCGCCTTTTGAGGGTTGATCTCCACGGCTGTGACCAGCCGGCCCTCCAGGCGCGGACCGAGCTGCCGCCTCAGCGCCTCAAGCTCCGGCAGCTCAGGCATGTGTGAACTGTAGGCGAGCTCGGGAAGAACCTTAGTGCAATGAGATTCGACAGATTCACCGAAAAAGCCCAGGAGGCGCTGCAGGGCGCCGCCGGGCTGACCCAGGATCAGGGCCAGCAAGCGGTCTTGCCAGAACACCTGCTTCTGACGCTGCTGCGCCAGTCCGACGGCATTGCCGCGCCGCTGCTGGAGGCGGCCGGCGTCTTGCGCACGGACGTGGAGCCGGCGCTCGTCTCGGAGCTGGCGCGTCTGCCCAAGGTGAGCGGCGGCCAGACCTATTTGGCGGCTGAGTTGGAGCGGGCGCTGCAGACAGCCGAGCGGGAGGCACAGAGTCTCAAGGACGACTACGTCTCGACCGAACACCTGGTCCTGGCCCTGGTCGACCGGCCGGTCCTGAAGCGTGCGGGGCTGAGCCGTGACAAGCTGCTGGCTGCGCTCAAGTCCGTCAGGGGCAGCCAGCGGGTGACCGATCAGAACCCTGAATCGAAGTATCAGGCGCTGGAGCGTTACGGCCGCGACCTGACTGCGCTGGCGGCCGGCGGCAAGCTGGACCCGGTCATCGGGCGGGACGAGGAGATCAGGCGGGTAATCCAGGTGCTGAGCCGCCGGACCAAGAACAATCCAGTGCTCATCGGCGAGCCAGGTGTGGGCAAAACAGCCGTCGCTGAAGGGTTGGCCCAGCGGATCGCAGCGGGGGACGTGCCCGAGAGCCTGAAGGGCCGCAAGGTGGTCGCGCTGGATCTGGGTTCGCTCATCGCCGGCACCAAGTACAGGGGTGAGTTCGAAGATCGTCTGAAGGCGGTCTTGAAGGAGGTGACCTCCAGCGAGGGCGGGGTGATCCTCTTCATCGACGAGCTGCATACTCTGGTTGGCGCGGGAGCGGCGGAGGGCGCAATGGACGCTGCCAACCTGCTGAAGCCCGCGCTCGCTCGCGGTGAGCTGCGGGCGATCGGCGCCACCACGCTTGACGAGTATCGCAAGCACATCGAGAAGGACGCAGCTTTGGAGCGCCGCTTCCAGCCGGTGCTGGTCGACCAGCCCAGCGTCGAGGACTCCATCTCGATCCTGCGCGGCCTTCGCGAGCGCTATGAGGTTCACCACGGCGTTCGCATCAAGGACTCGGCTCTGGTCGCCGCCGCTGTGCTCTCGAACCGCTATCTGACCGACCGCTTCCTGCCCGACAAGGCCATCGACCTGATGGACGAAGCCGCTGCTCGGCTGCGCATGGAGATCGATTCGCTACCTGTTGAGCTCGACGAGCTGGAGCGCCAGGCGCGGCAGCTCGAGATCGAGAGGCAGGCCCTGTTGAAGGAGAGCGACTCGGCTTCCCGAGACCGGCTGGCCGCCCTGGAGCGCACGCTGGCCGAGGTGGGCGAGGAGCGCAACGCGCTGCGGGCGCGCTGGGAGCGTGAGAAGGAGGTCATCGGTCGCATCCGCGACCTCAAGGCCAAAGTGGAGGAGACGCGGCAGGAAGCTGAGCGCGCTGAAAGAGCGGCCGATTTCGAGCGGGCCGCTCGGCTCAAGTACGGCGAAGCTGTCGCGATCCAAAAGCAGCTGGATCAGGCCAACCAGGAGCTGGCAGAGCTCCAGCGTACAGGCGCTTTGTTGAAGGAGGAGGTGACCGAGGACGACATCGCAGCCGTCGTCGCCAAGTGGACTGGCATCCCGGTCAGCCGCATGCTGGAGGGGGAGATCCAGAAGCTGCTGCACATGGAAGAACGCCTGCATGACCGCGTCGTCGCCCAGGATGATGCAGTGGAGGCGGTGGCCAGCGCCGTGCGTCGGTCGCGCTCCGGCATCGCCGACCCCAATCGGCCCGTCGGCTCCTTCATCTTCTTGGGCCCCACGGGTGTCGGCAAAACGGAGCTGGCGAGGGCGCTGGCGGAGTACCTCTTCGACGACGAGCAGGCGTTGATCCGGCTCGACATGTCGGAGTATCAGGAGAAGCACACCGTCGCCCGCATGCTGGGTGCCCCGCCAGGCTACGTCGGCTACGACGAGGGCGGCCAGCTGACAGAGGCCGTGCGGCGACGCCCCTACAGCGTGATACTCCTGGACGAGATCGAGAAGGCGCATCCGGACGTCTTCAACGTGCTGCTCCAGCTGCTCGACGACGGCCGCCTGACCGACGGTCAGGGCCGCACCATCGACTTCCGAAACACGGTGCTGATAATGACCTCCAACCTCGGCAGCCAGGTCATCCAGGAACTGGCGCAGCAGCCGTTCGAGGCTATTCAAACCGCCGTTCTGGAGGTACTTCGTGACCATTTCCGGCCCGAATTCCTGAACCGGGTGGACGAGATCATCGTCTTTCGGGCGCTCTCGCAAGAACAGCTGGCAACCATCGTCGACATCCAGCTGGATCGGCTCCGCCGGCGTCTGGCCGAACGCAAGCTGGGACTCGTGCTGAGCGACTCGGCGCGGCAGCTCCTGGCCGAGCGCGGCTGGGATCCCGCCTACGGTGCCCGGCCGCTGAAGCGAACCATCCAGAAGCTGGTCCAGGACCAGCTGGCCCTGCGGCTTCTGCAGGGCGAGTTCAAGGAGGGTGACACAGTCGAGGTGGATGAGCAGAACGGTGAGCTCGTCTTTCGAGCCTTGGCCCCGGCCATGGCGGCGGGCGTCTAGTGTCGCGGGACACTGGCTGAAGGGCAAGCGCAACGGCCTCGGCGGGACGCGCCAGGTGGCCGCATTCCGTCGATGAGGCCGGCGCCTTAGGGTCATCAAGTCCATGCCAACTGGTCAGCTCAGCCGCGCAGCGGCCCTGGGGGCCGCGGCCGGCCTGCGGATCGTCCTACCGCTGGCGGCACTGGGC
>JALZAW010000309.1 GCA_030948155.1 Candidatus Dormiibacterota bacterium
GCACTATGCCCGGCTTGATCCAGTTGGGATCGGTGGTCCAGCCCGGGCCCGGGATGTGAAGCAGGTGCAGGAGCTGGTTGACGATGCCCACCTGCGGGTTGAGCAGCCAGAGCCAGAGGATGCCTGTAGCTACAGCCGGTGTGATCGAGGGCAGGTAGAAGACAGTGCGGAAGAAGCCGGCGCCCCGGCTGATCTGATCCAGCAGCAGCGCCAGGGCGAGCGCGATGGCAATCGCGAAGGGCACGTGCAGGGCGGCGAAGAAGAAGGTGTTCTGCAGGCTCTTCAGGAGCAGGGGATCGCTGAACAGCAGGGCCCAATTCTTGAGGCCTACGAACTCAGGCGGGTTGATGACGTCGTAGCGCGTGAACGACAGCGCCAGGCTCACGATCATCGGTCCCAGCGTGAAGATCAGGAAACCGAAGATCCAGGGCGAGAGCATCACCCAGCTCCAGAGGATCTCCTGGCGGTGGAGGCGAGGGCGGCCGGCCCGCCCTCGCGTGGCGATCACGGCCACCGCGAACTCAGGTTCGTCGGCGTGGTATTCACCGGATCAGCCCGGGGTGGTCAGAGCTGCCTGAATCTTCTGGTTGCCGGCGCGCATGGCGGCATCGGCCGGCTGGCGCTTCAGCAAGACGTTGCGGACAGCGTCGGTGTAATTCTGGACCACCTCGTTGCCGGCCGCGCTTGGCGGCAGGGTGACGGCCTCGTCTTGGATGCGCTGGAAGATCTTCACTGCATCGTCGAAGCTGGCCTTGCCGCTCGGCTTATAGACCTCGTCGAAGATTCGTTTGTCAGCTTTCGTGTTGGCCGTATAGATGCCTGTGAAGACGCCGCCTTTCAGGTTTGCCACGTTGGCCTTGGCAGAGAGCACCCACGTGTCGGGGTCGGTCATGAACTTCATGAATGCGGTCGCCAGACCGGCGTTCTTGCTGCCCTTGGGAACCGCCCACGAGTTGCCGTCAGCGTAGGTCAGCTCCTTGCCGTTGCGACCCTTGAAGGGCACGATGCTGAAATCGGCCTCCGGGCTGACCTTGCCGATGGTTGCCAGCCACCACTGCTCGAAGAGCGTCACCCCGAGCTGGTCGGCGGCGATCGGATTGCCCTTGCCGAAGATGTCCCAGGTCTGGGAATAGGCGTCGTAGGCCTGCTGACCGCCGTAACTGTCGCGCAGACCTGCGGCGAAGCTGACCGCGTCGATCGTCTGCTTGGAATCGAGCAGGGCCTTCTTCCCGTCGTCGGAGATGATTTTGCCGTTGTTGCCGTAGACCCACAGCGGCGTGAACTCAGGCAGCTTGGGGTCGATGCCTACCCGCTGCGGCTTGCCGTCCGGCCCGACCTTGGAGAGCTTGTGGTTCAGGTCGCTCAGCTTCTGCCAGTTGGAGAAGTCCACTTCCGAGAGCTGGGCTCCCGCTTCCTTCAGCGCCTTGTTGTTGACGTAGGCGACTATCACATTGTTGAACTCCGGGACGCCGTAGGTCTTGCCGTTCACCTGCAGCGGCTTCATGGCCGCCGAGCGGAACTGAGCCGTGTCCAGCTTGGCGGCGCTGAAGTAGTCATCGAGCGGCGTCAGCGCGTTGCGATTGGCGTAAGTGCTGAGCTTGGCTCGGTTCAGGTTGACGAGATCCGGCGGCGCGCCGGCCGCGACTGCGGAAAGGAACTTCTGGGGGTCGAGCGACCCTGGGGTGAGCTCGATCTTGACATTGGGGTAGGCCGCCTTGAACGCGTCCAACCGGCTCTTTGCTGTGACGTTGTCGTCACCGAAGCCCCAGATCTGAAGAGTGCCAGTGGCGGCCTTGTCAGGGATGTGGACAGTCTGGCTGGTACTCTGGCTCCCGCCTCCGCCACACGCGGCCGCTGCGATGAGCGCGGCCAGAGCCAGCGGCCAGACACGCCATCCGCTCGATTGCACTCTCAACCGTTCCCCTCCACGTGCTCTTGTGCTCTGAACCAGCGACTTGTAGGAAATCTTATAGCCGCGTTGGTCGCGAAGCGCAAGGGGGAATCGCCGGGGAAGTCGTCAGCCGGTTACTCAGCTGAGCCGACCATCGGCACTCCGGCCATGACAGCGCTCAGACCGGACGATGCGGTGGCGACCAGAACACCAGCACCCGAAGCTCGTCCTCGATGGAGTGAAAGTGGTGCTCGACGCCAGCCGCCACGTAGACCACCGACCCGGCTCGGACAGGCAGGTCCTCCTGGCCGACCTGAATCATCGCCCGGCCCTGGACGACGTGGTAAACCTCGTCCTCCGCATGCGGCTGCTGGCGGTCGCTGACTCCCGCCGGCCAGATGGCGTAACCGACGCTCAGCCGTTCAGAGCTCAGGAAGTCGACATAGCCGTGCCCGTCGGTCTCTCGCGCCGGATGCAACTCCTCCAGCTGGAAGGCGTTCACAAGAGCACTGTAAGCTCCGCTCCCTTGCGCGCACCGGTCGCCGCCCCTGTCGACGGTCGCGGTCCACATCATGTTCCGACCTGCTCCAGCCGGGCTGCCTGGATCTGGAGCTGATCCGGGAGGGCTGTGACATTGAGCAGCCACTGGCGAGCCGGGCGCTCCACCCGGCCTGCCCCGCGCCCCAACAACCAACCTGACTCGCTGAACTTGAGCCGCACCTGAACTTGCCCGTCGCGGGTAGGGCTGATGAGATCGAGAGACGCCGTGTCCTGCAGCCGCGGGACGAGCGAGCCACCTGCCGCGAAGAACGGTGCGAGCGCACGCTCCCAGGCTTGGAGGAGCTGAGGCGCGAGGTACCGGCGCAAGCGGTCAAGAGGATCGGGCAGAAACTGGAGGTCCTCTTGCCGGTACTCACGCACCTCCACCGGAACTGGCGCGTGCGAGCCGGCGAGCCAAGCGCAGAGGTCGTAGAGCAGGCAGTAGCAGAGCCCCGCGGCTACCGGCTCCGTTCGGCAGGCGTCCCGGGTCTGGCCGCCGCCAGGCGATTGCCGGCCGTTGAAGAGGGAGGAGAGGAGCTTCACAGCGGCGATGGTAAAGCCATCTCCTGGACGCCGTGCGGACAGTCGACCTGAGTCGCAATCAGCTCACTTCAAGCGTCCTGCGAGAACCCTGTGCGGTACGGCTGGAGCTCTCCGCCGGTCAACGTCTCACTAAGATCAGAAGCTGATGCCCCGCTAGCTCAGTGGATAGAGCAGCTGCCTTCTAAGCAGTAGGTCGGGGGTTCGACTCCCTCGCGGGGCACCATTTGCCGTGTCTGGTGCGATGAGGGACAGCCGCTCTCCCCACCTAGCGCTGAGAAAGCCGCCGTCGAGCACCGGACTCGGCGTGTTCTAGGCGTCGGACGGCGGTGGACCTAGCACCGGTTTGAGCGGCAAGCTGGCAGAGTATTGGCACGAGGGCATTTGGCGGGAAGGTGCTGGCTATACTTCCCGGCGATATGAACTTCGCATGGGCCCGCGTCTGGTTTGCGGGGACGGCTTTGGCGGTCCTTTTGGGGGTGGTCATTCAGGTTGCGGTAACTGCCAGCGGCCCCGCTGGTCGATTTGACTCAGCCCTCGCTCGGGGCCTCAACGTGTTTGTCTTCTTCACCATCCAGTCAAATCTGCTGGTCGGCCTCACCACGTTGTTATTGGCCATTAACCTCAACCAACCGTCAGTTGCCCTCCGGACCCT
The DNA here is from genome assembly GCA_030948155.1 of Candidatus Dormiibacterota bacterium. Lineage (GTDB taxonomy): Bacteria > Chloroflexota > Dormibacteria > Dormibacterales > Dormibacteraceae > Dormiibacter. The sequence continues at coordinate 3,627 of JALZAW010000309.1, forward strand.
TCGACTCATGGGGCTGGTGGGCATCACGGTGACGTTCATCGTCTTCCATGTGGCTCTCGCCCATCTGCTGGATCTGGACAGTTGGGCGCTCGTGGCTGACACGATTCTGCACACGGTGGTACCCGTATTGGCGGTTCTCGGCTGGCTGTTCTTCGGCCCTCGGGGCTGGATTTCACCGCGCATAGTTTGGTGGTCGCTGTTGTTTCCCGCCCTCTGGATAGC
>JALZAW010000032.1 GCA_030948155.1 Candidatus Dormiibacterota bacterium
GCCCATCTTCGACTTGGGGGCGGGACTGGACGTGGACCTGGATGCGGTCCGGAAGTCGTTCGATCAGGCGGAGATCGAGATCCACGCGGAGCTCGGATTGGGTAGCGGTGAAGCCGAGGCCTGGGGCTGCGACCTCTCCGCCGAGTACGTGCACATCAACGCGGACTACACGACATGAAGACTGAGCTGGTGTCACAGAGGAGGGCGCTGTGACCCTCGACGTGCAGGCTCGGGCCCAGGTTCTCGTCGAGGCCCTGCCTTACATCAAGCGCTTCCACAACCGGATAGTCGTGGTCAAGGTGGGCGGCAACGCCATCGAACAGCGCAAGGAGGAGACGCTGCTGGACATAGTGCTGCTGCGCTATGTGGGCATGCTGCCGGTCCTGGTCCACGGTGGCGGCCCCGAGATCTCCGCCATGTCGGACCGGCTGGGCCTCACTTCCGAGTTTCGCAACGGGCTGCGCGTCACTGACGCCGAGACCATGGAAGTGGTCAAGATGGTGCTGACCGGCAAGGTCAATCCTGACTTGGTGGCTCGCCTCAACCGGCTGGGCGGCCAGGCGGTGGGCATGTCAGGTGAGGACGGGCCCAGCATAATCGCCAGCGAACTCGATCCTGCGCTGGGTTTGGTGGGCAAGGTGACCCAGGTCAACCCAGAGCCGATCACCGCTCTGATCGATCGCGGCTACGTGCCGATCATCGCCTCCATCGGGCTGGGCTACGACGGCAACTCCTACAACATCAACGCAGACACCGTGGCGGCCGAGATAGCTGTTGCCCTGCACGCGGCAAAGCTGATCCTGATGACGGACGTGGCGGGAATCCTAGATGGCGAGGGTGGGGTGATGAGCGAGATCAAGCGCTCCAGCGCGGAACGGATGTTGACTCGCGGCGAGGTCACGGGCGGCATGATCCCCAAGCTGCAGGCCTGCCTGCGCTCACTCGAGGCGGTGCCACTGGCCCACATCATCGATGGTCGCCTACCGCACTCGCTGTTGCTGGAGCTCTTCACCGAGGGTGGCATCGGCACCATGGTGTCCACGTGAGCGGAGACAACCTCGCCGAACTCGAAGACCGCTATCTCATGGGCACCTTCAAGCGGTTGCCCATCACGCTGGCCTCGGGTAAGGGGGCGGTGGCGGTGGATAGCGACGGTCGCGAGTACCTGGATCTGGTCGCCGGGCTGGCTGTCAACCTGCTGGGCCACGCTCATCCCGCCGTCGCCCAGGCGCTCGCTGAGCAGGCTCAGCGCCTCATCCACGCCTCCAATCTCTACTACACCGAGCCCCAGGTGCGGTTGGCGCAGCGGCTGGTCGAGCTGGCCTTTCCGAGCCGGGTCTTCTTCTGCAACAGCGGCGCCGAGGCCAATGAGTGCGCCATCAAGCTGGCTCGCAAGTGGGGAAGCCTGAAGCGGGGGGGCGCTCACGAGATCATCGCCGCCGAGGGTGCCTTCCACGGCCGCACCCTGGCCACCGTCACGGCCGGCGGCACCGCGAAGTACAAGGAACCGTTCGCCCCGCTGCCCGCCGGCTTCCGTCACTTTCCCTACGGCGACCTGCAGGCGCTGAAGCAGATGACCGATGAACGCACGGCCGCAGTCCTGCTGGAGCCGATCCTGGGCGAGTCGGGAGTGATAACGCCGCCCGCCGGCTTCCTGAAGCGGGTGCGGGAGTGGTGCGACGAACAGAACCTCCTCTTCATCCTGGACGAGGTCCAGACCGGCCTGGGCAGGACGGGTAGGTGGTTCGCCCACCAACACGAGGGCATAACACCTGACGTGATGACGCTGGCCAAGGGGTTGGGTGGGGGCGTGCCGATCGGCGCCTGCCTGGCATCGCCGCGGGCGGACGTGTTCGAGCCCGGCGATCACGGCTCGACCTTCGGCGGCAACCCGCTCGCCTGCGCGGCAGGTTTGGCTGTCCTCAAAACAATCGAGGAGGAGGGTCTCGTCGAGCAGTCGTTGGAGCTGGGCGAGCTGCTTCGGTCAGAGCTGGCAGGTCTCGCCGGGGTCAGCGAGGTCCGCGGCCGCGGGCTCATGCAGGCAGTTGTCCTCGAGGAGCCCGTCGCTCGCGACCTGCAGTTGAAGAGCCTGAAGCATGGCGTGATAGTCAATGCGACCGACGATCACACTCTTCGGTTGGTGCCACCGCTGGTCATCACTGCCGACCAGATCGAGCAGGCTGTCGGCCGCCTCGTGGCGGCCCAAGCGGATCCGAGCGGGTGACCAGCATGGCGGCGCAGACCAAGAGCAAGGAAGACCGGCGGCGAGCGATCCTGCGGCTGGTCCGCCGCCGTTCGCTGCACACCCAGCAGGAGCTCTCCCACGAGCTGGCCCAGCTTGGCATCCACGCCACCCAGGCAACTGTCTCCCGCGATATCCAGGAGCTGGGGCTGGTCCGAACCGGCGACGGCTACCGCGCGGCTGTGCCCGTCTCCGCTGCCGGCGAGCTCGTGCTCTCGGCCACCCAGGTGGAGTTTCTGGCGGTCATCCGCACACCGCCAGGCACTGCCAGTCTCGTCGCGCGGACCATCGACGAATCGGCGCTGGAGGAGATCGCGGGCACGCTGGCCGGGGACGACACCATCATCGTCGTGCTGACTCGCAGCGACGCCTATCCGCAGCTCTGCTCATTTCTAGGGGTTTAAGTTGGCCGTGACAGGTGAAAAGCTGGTCCTTGCCTACTCCGGCGGCCTGGACACATCGGTCGCCATCCGCTGGCTCAAGGACCAGGGCTACGGAGTAGTGGCTCTGACCATCGACCTGGGTGAGAACAAGGATCTCGATGCCATCCAGCAGCGGGCGCTGCAGGTCGGCGCGGTGGCAGCCTACGTGGTCGACGGCAAGGTGCCCTTCCTGCGCGACTTCGTCTGGCCCTCCCTCCAGACAGGGGCCCTCTATGAGAAGGAATATCCGCTGGCCACCGCGCTCGGCAGGCCGCTCATCGCCGCCATGCTGGTCCAGATCGCCCGCCGGGAGGGAGCCCAGGGCATCGCTCACGGCTGCACTGGCAAGGGCAACGATCAGGTGCGCTTCGACATCGCGACTGCCGCGCTGGCGCCCGAGCTCAAAGTCGTGGCCCCGGTCAGGGAGTGGCGGATGAATCGTGACGATGAGATCGAGTACGCCCGCCAGCATGGCATCCCGGTGCCCGCCTCGGTCCAGTCGCCCTACTCGGTCGACGCCAACCTCTGGGGACGCTCGATCGAGGCCGGCATCCTGGAGGATCCCTGGGCCGAGCCCCCGGCCGAGGTCTACGAGTGGACGGTGGACCCGGCCCAGGCTCCAGACGAACCCGCCTACGTCGAGGTGTCCTTCCGAGACGGTCTGCCGATCGCGTTGGACGGCAGGCCGACCAATGCTGTGGAGCTGGTCCTGACCCTGAACCGCCTCGGCGGTGAGCACGGTGTGGGCAGGATCGACCACCTGGAGAACCGGCTGGTAGGCATCAAGTCGCGCGAGATCTACGAGGCGCCGGCGGCCGTGCTCTTGCTCCAAGCTCACCAGGCACTGGAGGACATCACACTGCCCAAGGACGTCGCGCGCTTCAAGGACGTAGTCGCCCAGCAGTGGGCGCAGATGGTCTACGACGGCCTCTGGTTCAGTCCCCTGCGCGAGGCGCTCTACGCATTCGTCGCCCATACGCAGCGGCACGTCTCCGGTGACGTGCGGCTCAAGCTCTACAAGGGCCACGCAGGTATCGCCGGCCGGAAGGCGCCCGAGCAGCTCTACCGCATGGAGCTGGCCACCTACGGGCGCGGCGACCAGTTCGACCAGGCGGCCGCCGCCGGCTTCATCAAGCTGTTCGGGATGGGTGTGCGCACCGCGTCCGAGGTGCAGGGCAAGCTCTCGAGCCTGGATCTCGAGAAGCTGCTGCCGGCCGACCTGAAGCGCCTGACTCCCTAGAGGTGCGGCCGAAAAGCCCGTCCGGCTCTTGGGCGCCCATGCTGGCCATCTCCGGCGTCGGCTCCTACCACCCCCCGAAATCTGTGATTTCGCGGGGACCCCGGTCCAGCGCTCCTCGCTGCGCGTATTGCGAATACGCTCACTGTGGTGCTCGTCGGCTCCTTGGAGCCGACCCAGCTGGCCACCCAATCTCTCGGCCGGGTTCCCGGCCGCACCTCTAGTGAACCACTGATGCCATCATCCGCCAAAGGCAAGCTCTACAGCGGCCGCTTCCAAGAGGGCCTGCTGCCAGAGCTGGAGGGCTTCTCCAACTCCCTGGAGATTGATATCGAGCTGGCGCCCTACGACATTGCTGGCTCGATCGCCCACGCCCGCGGCCTGCAGGCCGCGGGGCTTCTGACGAAGGGTCAGCTGCGGGCCCTCGAGAAGGGCCTGAAGCAGGTGGGGAAGGAGATCGCCAGCGGCAAGTTTGTCATCCAGGAGTCGGACGAGGACATCCACACGGCAGTGGAGCGGCGGCTCACCGAGCTGGCGCCGGACGCCGGCGCCCGCCTCCACGCCGGCCGCTCCCGGAACGACCAGGTGGCACTGGATCTACGGCTCTACTGTCGGGCCGCCTGCGGCGCCCTGGTCTCGGCCCTGGCGTCCTTGATCTCCGCCCTGGCGGAGCAGGCTGGCCGTCACGCCGCGACGGCGATGCCTGGCTACACCCATCTCCAGCGGGCCCAGCCGATCACTGTCGGCTGGCATCTGCTGGCTCACGCCGAGCCGCTGCTGCGCGACGCGGAGCGGGTTCGCCACGCCTACGCGTTTGCGGACCTGCTGCCGCTCGGCTCGGGCGCGCTGGCCGGCAGCACATTGCCACTCCTGCGCCAGCGGGTCGCTGACGAGCTCGGCTTCTCTGGCTTGACTCCCAACACTGTCGATGCCGTGGCCGATCGCGACTTTGCCCTGGACCTGATCTACGCCTGCGTCTCCATCGCGATCCACCTGAGCCGTCTGGGCGAGGACTTCGTGCTCTGGGCCAGCGCCGAGTTCGGGTTCATCCAGCTCGCCGATCGGGTGGCGACCGGTTCCAGCCTCATGCCCCAGAAGAAGAACCCCGACATCGCCGAGTTGATCCGAGGCCGGACCGGCAGGGCCATTGGCGCGCTCATGAGCCTGCTGACGGTCCTGAAAGGCTTACCGCTGGCGTACGACCGTGACCTGCAGGAGGACAAGATTGCTCTTTTTCCAGCTGTGGAGAACGCGCTCGACTGCCTGGAAGCAGCCCGGCTGCTGGTCGTGAACCTGGCCTTCGACTCGGAACGCTTGGCCCAGGGGCTCGAGGATCCCGGCCTCTACGCGACAGATACCGCTGAGCAGCTCGTCGGTCGAGGCGTGGCCTTCCGGCAAGCGCATCAGCAGGTTGCTGCCGCGGTGCGAGAGGGCAGGCACCAGCCACTGTGGGGAGCCGAGCGTTCGCTGGAGCTGCGCGGTCTCGACACGAGAGGTCGTGTCACAGCCCTCGAGTCAGAGGTGGCCGAACTGCAAGCGTGGGCAGCGAGCCATCCCCCTTTTTGAGCCCACAAGTTTCCTGGCGCTGGCAGTAGAATCGGCGGCTCGCTCATGGAGGGCAAGCCAGTACTGCTCACCCTTGACGGTTTGCGCCAGCTCGAGGCAGAGCTGAAGCACCTGGTGACCGTGCGCCGGGAGCAGGTAGCCGACCGCATCCGGCAGGCGCGCGATTTCGGTGAGATAGCCGAGAACGCCGAGTACATCGAGGCGAAGAACGAGCAGGGGCTGGTCGAGGGCCGCATCCAGACGCTGGAGGGGCTGCTCCAGAGCGCGGTGCTGATCGAGGAGGCACCGCGGGAGGCGGGTGTGGTCACCGTCGGCACCCAGGTTGAAGTCCTCTCGGCCGAAGGCAGCGAGACCTACTCCATCGTGGGTGCGGCCGAAGCCGATCCCTTGGCCGGCCGGATCTCCAATGAGAGTCCGCTGGGCAGAGCCCTGCTGGGCAGGCGGGCTGGGGAGGAGGTCACTTGGTCTTCGCCCGGCGGCATCAGCTCGGGCAAGATCCTGAGGGTCAGCTAGGCAGCTAATAGGAGGCGAGCCTCCCTGTGATGGCGACGTGGTCCGAGTGGCCAGGCGTCGAGCACTCTGTTCGGCTGGCCGTCGAGCCCAATGGCTAGAACGTGCCGCGGCAGGTGATGAGGTCCACTATCACCCGGGACATGCGACGGCGAATCGGTCGCTCATCTACTGAAACTCACACACCGCTTCCTCCGCCACGCCGGCGGCGCCCAAGGGCACGGATCGCGGCAGGCCTCCGCCCCGGTGACTTTGCTAAGTGCTCGCGAGGGCGCCGAGGAGTCGCCGCGCGGCTGCCTGGAAGCGCTTGGGGTCGCCGTAGGGCCGCGCGACTAGCATGGCGCCTTCGAGCGCGCTGATGATTAGCTGAGCCTCCTCTCGCGCCGGACCCTGATAGCGCAGTGCGCCCTCCGAGAGCCCCTGCCTGAGGACGCCCTCGAGCCACGACTCGTTCTCGTCGAAGAAGCGCACGACGGCCGCGCGCATTGCGGGCGGGAGGGTGGCGTAGTCGGCCGCCATCATCCCGCACAGACACATGCGCTGGTCCTTGAGGACGTCGGCGTAGAGCGCCGCATACGCTGTGAGCTTGGCCAGAACGTCCTGACCGCCCGCGTCGATCTGATGCAACGCCTCGACAAATCGCTTGGCATAGCGCGTGATCAGCGCCTCGCCCAGCTCGGCCTTGCCTGGAAAGTGGTAGTGGAGGCTGGCCTTGGTCACGCCGAGCTCGGTTGCCACGTCAGCGTAGCTGAAGCCATTAAACCCGCGTGACTGCACCAGCCGTTCGGCCACGTCGAGGATGCGACCTGCCGTTCCGACGGACTCTTGCCTGTCGGTGGCGCCGCGAAGCCGCGAACGAAAATTCGGCCTTGACATTCTATCTATTAGTAAGTAAGAGTACTACATTGCCGTCCGCTCATAGGAGGTGTTGAAAGATGGCCACTACACACGAGACCGAGCACAGGACGTTCGGAGAGCCAGAGGAGGTCCGCGAGTTCTCCAACGGGCGGATCGAAATCGTCAACCTGGGCGGCAGGCCAATCGGCCGGCTCGTTCTGGACCCGGGGTGGCGCTGGTCAACCGACGTGAGGCCGATCGCCGGGACAGCCAGCTGCGAAGCTCCCCACTTCCAGTACCACGTCAGCGGTCAGTTGGGCATCCGGATGGACGACGGGACCGAGTTCATCGCCGGTCCGGGCGACCTGACGTCCCTGCCCAGCGGTCACGACGCTTGGGTCGTGGGATCCCAGCCGGTGGTGGCCGTGGACTTCTACGGCGCCAGCAACTACGCCAAGGGCTCCTGAGCAGGAGGAAGTGAGATGCAGATGGTGGAGTCGAAGGCAGCCCTGGCCGCATTCACGGCGGCTCGGGACGAGTACCTGGAAACCATGCGACGCGTGCCTCCGCCCGCGTCTGAGTACCTGAAGCCGGGTGACGATTACTCGCTCGGAGGGATCGCCGTTCATATCAACTTCGTGCTCGAGCACTACACCAACGTGGTGAGCGCCCTGATCGCGGCCGGTTTTGGCGAATGCCGCCCGGAGGATCCACCGGGGCTGGAACAGCGCGCGAAAGCGAGGGCCAAAGAAGCGCTGCGGCCCGACGAGATTGCGGCGGAGTTGGCCACGACGCAGAAGCTCCACGATCAGTTGCGCAGTGTGATCGAAGGCGTGGGCGCCGACCTCAAACGGAAGGCGCCCGTCTGGTATCCCGGCGGGGCCGAAGCTAATCCGACGAGCGCGGCCGATGTGCTCGGCTGGTTGACCGACCACTACCGCGAACACGTCCCCCAGCTGGAGGCACTAGCGGCCGAGTGGGAGCGCGGGGCGGGGGCCGCGACCAATGCGCTCGCCGTGGTGACAAGGTTCGGCGAGGCGTTCGACCGTGGCGACGTCGACTCGGTGATGGCGCTCATGAGCGACGACTGCGTGTTCGAAAGCACGTACCCGGCGCCCGACGGGGAACAATACGCCGGCCAGAACGCGGTGCGAAAGTACTGGGAGGACTTCTTCGCGACCACCGAGGAGCCCCGCTTCGAGAACCAGGAGATGTTCGCGTCGGGAGATCGGGTGGTGAGCCGATGGCGTTTCTCATGGGGCAGCGGGCAAGCCGGCGGCCACGTTCGCGGTGTCGACGTATACCGCGTGCGCGAAGGAAAGGTCGCCGAGAAGCTGGCTTATGTGAAGGGCTAAACGCCAGTGCAACACATCTCGAAGGGGGAACCCCTGGCGCAGGGCCACCTTACGTCCGCCATGGATCGCGCGAGGCATTGACCGGGGAAGTTGGGTTGTCGGGCTTGAGCTGAGATTGCAGCCTGGTCCGCGCGACTAGCCACGCGGTAATGCAAACGCAACCAGCTTATGCAGCATCTGGTGCTCCTTCTGATAGCATCATGCATCATGCCGCGCACGACGCTCGATCTTGATGCCCTGGTCCTGCGCGAACTCCGCCGCCGGGGGGCCCGTGAACGCAAGAGCATGGGCACTGTAGCCTCCGAGCTGATAGTGCGGGCGCTCGGGGAGACGGAGCGACGTGCACCGCTGCAGCTGCGTTGGACCAGCCGGGATCTGGGGAGGCCACGCGTAGACCTCGAGGACAAAGAGTCTGTTCGGGTGCTGCTCGATCGGGGCTCGTGAGCGTCACCGTCGACGCCAACGTGCTGATCTACGCTTCGAACGAGGCGGATCCAGCGCACGGCACGGCTCGGGCCCTCGTCGAGCGACTCGCCGCAGGCCCTGACCTCGTCTACCTATTCTGGCCGACCATCATGGGTTATCTACGGATCGTCACCCATCCGGCCATCCTGCCCCGTCCCCTAACCTTCCCGGAAGCAAGTGCGAACGTCGCGGTGTTGCTTGAGGTGCCGCACGTGCGAACGCCCGGCGAGGCCGATGGCTTCTGGGACCTCTACCTGGCGACCGCGGGTGAGCATATCCGCGGTAACGACGTGCCCAATGCCTACATCGCCGCTCTGATGCGTCAGCACGGCGTCGCCACCATTTACACGCACGATCGCGACCTCCGTCGCTACGAGGGCATCGCGGTGCACGATCCGTTCATCTGAGCTGCATCCCGGGCTGGCGGTCTGCGCGAAAGGGGGCCTGGCGGTATCGCTCTCCAATGTGAGACCATCTGTCTCTCGGGAATTGGGCAGCTTCCCCCTACCCTGAATCCGTCAATGGATTCGCCCCCCGACGATTTCGACGCGTCTCTGTCCGGCGAGATGCGAGATCGATTGGAGAAGCTCTCGGCTCTTCGCCAGGCCGGGATCGAGCCGTACCCGCCCCGCTTCTCCCGGGACCACACGGCCGCCCAGGTGCGGAGCCGCGTCGAGGCGGAGGGCGAGGTGGAGCGGGTGACAGTCGCCGGCCGGCTGCTGGCCAAGCGAGCCTCGGGCGGCATGACCTTCGCCCCCCTGCAGGACGGCAGCGGCCAGATCCAGCTGGTGGCGCAGCGGGACGTGGTCGGCGAGGCTGCCTACGCCGGCTTTGCGGATCTGGACCGGGGGGACATCGTCGGCGCCAGCGGTCCGGCTCGAAAGACCCGGCGAGGCGAGCCGAGCGTCTGGCTGGAATCGTTCCGGCTGCTCGCTAAGTCCCTGCGGCCGCTGCCTGAGAAGTGGCATGGCCTGAAGGATGTGGAGACGCGCTACCGGCAGCGCTATGTCGACCTGATAGTGAACGCGGAGTCGCGCGAGGTCTTCCTCAAGCGCTCCCGCATCATCGCTGCCGTTCGCCGGCTACTGGATGCTGACGGATTCGTCGAGGTGGAGACGCCCATCCTGCAGGACATTCCTGGTGGTGGTCATGCCAAGCCGTTCAGCACCCACTACAACGCACTCCAGCAGGACTTCTACCTTCGCATCGCACTCGAACTGCCGTTGAAACGGCTGATAGTGGGCGGCCTTGAGCGGGTCTACGAGATCGGCCGCAACTTCCGCAACGAGGGCATCGACAGGGCCCACAACCCGGAATTCACCACTCTCGAGTGCTACCAGGCCTTCACTGACTTGAGCGGCATGCTGGAGCTGACCGAGCGCATTGTCAATGCAGCCGCCGAGGCGGCGGGCACTGAACCGGAAGTGGAGTACGAGGGTCAGCGGATCCTTCTCCGACCTCCCTTTCAGCGCCGGCGCATGGTCGATCTCGTCGCCGAGAAGACAGATCGCCAGCTGACCGGTGTGGCGCTGGCGGAAGCGTATGAGCAGCTGGTGGAGCCGGCGCTCGTCCAGCCCACGTTTGTGACTGACTACCCGGTGGAGACCTCGCCACTAGCCCGCCGCCGCGAGGACGATCCGCGATTTGTGGAGCGGTTCGAGCTCATCATCGGCGGCCGGGAGTACGCCAACGCGTTCACCGAGCTGACCGACCCCATCGATCAGCGGCAGCGCTTCGAGGACCAGCGAGTGCAGAAGACAGCAGGCTTCGAAGACGCGCACCCCTTCGATGAGGATTACATCCGGGCGCTGGAATACGGCATGCCGCCCAGCGGGGGGCTCGGGGTCGGGATCGATCGCCTCGTGATGCTGCTGACCGGGCAGGCGGCCATCCGTGACGTCATCCTCTTCCCGCAGCTGAAGAAGGAGGGCTGACCCCGCGATGCTGGCGATGGAGTTCATCAGAGCTCAGCCCGACGAGGTCCGGCGCGCGGCCTCGCTCAAGGGTGAGGACGCGCCGGTTGACGAGCTGCTGGAGGTGGATCGACGCTGGCGCGAGACCACCGCTGCCGCAGAGACGAGCCGGGCGGAGCAGAACTTGCTCTCCAAGGAGTTCGGCCGCAACCGCGATCAGGCCTCGCTGGCCAGGATGCGCGAGCTGTCCACGCAGGCGAAGGTCCTCATGGCTCAGGCGGAGGAGCTGTCGCGGGCGCGCGATGACCTGCTGCTCCAGATCCCGAACCTGTTCCACGAGAGCGTGCCGATCGGAGAGACGGCCGCCGACAACGTTGTGGTGAGGGAGTGGGGGACGCGGCCCCGCTTCGACTTCACGCCCCGCAGCCACTATGACATCGGCGAGGCCCTCGGCATCATGGACTTCGAGCGGGCGGCCCGGGTGGCGGGCTCGCGCTTTGCCTTCTTAAAGGGCGAGGGCGCGCGGCTGGAACGGGCGATGGTCCAGTTCATGCTCGACCTCCACACGCGCGAGCACGGCTACACGGAGGTGCTGGCTCCGTTCCTGGTCAACACCGCGGCCATGGTCGGCACGGGGCAGCTTCCGAAATTTGGCGACGACGCATTCAAGGTCGAGGGAAAGGATCTCTGGCTCATCCCCACCGCCGAAGTACCTGTCACCAACCTCCACCGGGAGGAGATGCTCGAGGCAGCGAAGCTGCCGCTCAACTACGTCGCCTACTCGCCCTGCTTCCGCTCGGAGGCAGGCTCGGCGGGCAAAGACACGCGCGGCTATATCCGCCTCCACCAATTCTCCAAGGTGGAGCTGGTGAAGCTGGTCGAGCCGGATGCCTCACTGGCCGCGCTGGAGGAGCTCACTGGGCATGCCGAAGAGGTTCTCCGGCGGCTTGGTCTGCACTACAGGGTGCTAAGCATGTGCACTGGCGACATGGGCTTCGGGCAGTACAAGAAGTACGACCTGGAAGCCTGGGCGCCAGGGCTCGGTCGCTACCTGGAGGTGTCTTCCTGCTCGGTCTTCAGCGACTTCCAGGCGCGGCGCGCCAACCTGCGCTACCGCCCCGGCCCCGGTGAGTCGCCGCGCTTCCTGCACACGCTGAACGGCAGCGCACTGGCCCTGACTCGGACGCTTGACTGTGTGCTGGAGACCTACCAACAGCCCGATGGTTCAGTCAGCGTGCCGGCCGCGTTGCGCCCCCACCTCGCCGGCCTCGACCGTCTGGGCGGCCAGGTATAATGCTCAGTAGTCGAGATACTTAGTTTTTCAAGGAAGAGGAGCCACTTCATGTCGCGAGTTCAGCAGAGCGTCGAGATCCCCGCCCCAGTCCGCCACGTTTACAACCAATGGACCCAGTTCGAGAGCTTTCCTTCGTTCATGGAAGGCGTGGAGTCGATCACCCAGCTGGATGACAAGCGCCTGCACTGGAAGGCTGAGGTCGCGGGTCAGAAGCTGGAGTGGGACGCCGAGATCACCGAGCAGGTGCCCGATACCCGGATCGCTTGGCGCAACACCACTGGCCGCACGAACGCGGGCGTGGTTGACTTTCATCGCCTCGATGACGCGCGCTGCGAGGTCTCCCTAGCGATGGACGTCGAACCGGAGGGACTGAAGGAGCAGATGGGCGAGAAGCTCGGCTTCCTGGACCGGCAGGTCAAGGGCGATCTTGAGCGCTTCAAGAAGCTGATGGAAGAAGGCGGTAGCGCCAACGGCGGCTGGCGCGGCGAAGTCAGACCGCCGCACGCGAACTGACAGGAGGCTCGCAAGGCAGTTAGGAGGGCGGGCGCCCGGGGCGCCGGCCCTCTTTGTATGCTCGCCTGGCACCGGAGGGATGGCCGAGTCCGGTTGATGGCAACTGTCTTGAAAACAGTCGTGGCGGCAACGCCACCGGGGGTTCGAATCCCTCTCCCTCCGCCATTCTGAAACTGACGTAGGTCCCTGACACTTGGGTCTCCACACCAGGAGGAGGCCCGATGACCGAACGAGAGCTAGCCCCGGAGCGCAGCCCGACGCCTGGCCATCATCCGCCACGCCCAGGAGGTGACCGGTAATGTCGCCCTGATCTGCCGCTACCACGGCACGATCGCCCGCCGCCTGGGTGGATTCCGTACTTCGGCGCACCGAGGCCACCATGTCGCCACATGTACCCACTAGGTGGTATGGTGTGCCCATGGCAAGTGTTGGAATAAGAGAGCTCCGCGACAATGTCAGCGCGCTGATCCGCAGAGTTGCAGCGGGAGAAAGCATCGACGTCACCGACCATGGGCACCGCGTAGCGAGGATCGTCCCGTTCCGGGCCAGCAGTGCACTGGAGCAACTCTTGGCTGAAGGCCGAGCAACTCCGGCGACGGCCGACCTGCTCGACTTTGAGCCGCCGCCGCGCCAACCTGGAGAGCGACTGCTGTCGGATATCCTCGCCGAGCTCCGCCGCGATGAACGGTAGTGCGGTTTATATCGACACGTCGGCGTTCATGAAGCTGGTGATGCCCGAGCCTGAGTCGGCGGCCCTTCGTGGCCATCTTAGTCAGTGGCGTCTGCGAGTTTCGGCCGCTCTACTCTGCACAGAGGCTCTCCGTGCAGCGGCCCGCGGAGCCCCTGCCCGACTTCCAGACGTGCGCCGCCAGCTGCGGGGCCTCGCGCTGATCGACCTGGATCGCGACTTGCTTGATCGTGCCGGGACACTCTCGCCCGCGGACCTGAGATCGCTCGATGCCGTCCACGTGTCGGCCGCTCTTTCGATTGGAGCCGAACTGGGCGAACTCGTAACCTACGACGCGCGGATGGCGCTCGCGGCCCGAGCCCATGGGATAACCGTCGCCAGTCCCTGCTGATCCTGGACTGAGATTGGATTTGGCGGTATGGGCGCTTTCCCCTGGAGAGCCCCGGTCAGTCGGATCATGAGGACCGCAGTGATAACCAGTGCCTGCGGTGGCCGTCTTCTCGACCGGTGGCTGGGATCCCCCGATCAGGCAGACGGAGAATATTGGTGAGGTCTGGAG
>JALZAW010000033.1 GCA_030948155.1 Candidatus Dormiibacterota bacterium
GCAGACGCCAGTGTGTCATTGTCCGCGCGACCTGGGCGCCCCAGCGCAAAGTATTCCTTGACCAACTCTCGCGCAGCCATGAGATGCGCTCCGCCCTGCGCTTCTACAATTGCAATCTCGCCAAGCGTTGAGGGGATCTTCAGCGCTAAGCCGGCTCCGGTGCACCCAGCGCGGGGCGCTGCTCGGCGTCGTACTCGACTGTGATGTCGCGTTTGGAGTTGTCGGTGAGCATGATTGTCGCCACGATGCTGATCAGCGACGCCAGCGCCAGATAGACAGCGATGGGCAGGGAGCTGTGGAACCGGGCCAGGAGAAAGGTCGCCACCAACGGCGCCGGGCCGCCGGCGAATACAGAGGCCAGCTGGTAGCCAATGGATGAGCCGCTGTAGCGCAACCGTCCTGTGAAAGCCTCGGCGATGAGAGCCGCCTGCGGACCATATTGCGAGTCGTGCAGCGGCAGCGAGAGCGCGATGCCCACAAATACGAACAAGGCTATCTTCGTGTCGAGCAGGCCGAAGTACACGAAGGGATAGATCATCATGATCAACCCGCCGGCTATATAGACCCGCTTGCGGCCCAGGTAATCGGAGAGGAGTCCGAAGAGCGGCACTGTGAAAAGCGAGATCACTGACATCACCAGCGTGTAGTTGAGGATCTCACCTCGCTTGAAATGCAGAGTGGCGGTGCCATAGAGCAGCACGAACGACGTGAAGATGTAGAACAGGGTGTTCTGGCCCAGGCGCGTGAAGGCAGAGAGGATCACCTCACGCCAGTTCCGGCGCAGCACCTCGACCACAGGCGCCTTCTCCAATTTCTGGGTCTCGACCAGGTTGGCGAAGACAGGCGTCTCCAGGATGCCGATTCTGATATAGAGGCCAACTCCCACCAGCACGATGCTGAGCAGGAAGGGCACCCGCCAGCCCCAGTTGAGAAACTGGTCACCGGTCACCGCGTTGAACAACAGAAAGGCGAGGTTGGCCAGCACCAGTCCGACCGGAACGCCGAACTGGGGCCAGCTGCCGACGAAGCCGCGCTTACCCTTGTCGTTCCACTCCAGGGCCAGCAGCACGGAGCCGCCCCACTCGCCGCCGATGCCTATGCCCTGCAGCACCCGGAGCAGCGTGAGAAGGACCGGGGCGAGCACGCCCAGCGTCGCGTAGCCCGGCAGCAGTCCGATCAGGAAAGTTCCGATCCCCATCACCAAGAGGGTGATGATGAGAGTGGCCTTCCGTCCTATGCGGTCACCGTAGTGGCCGAAGATGGCGGCTCCGATCGGCCTGGCCACGAAGCCCGCCCAGAAGGTCAGGAAGGAGAGGGCCGAGCCCAGCGCAGGATCCAGGTGCGTGAAGAAAATCTTGGGCAGCACCAGCGCCGCCACTGTGCTGTACAGGAAGAAGTCGTACCACTCGATCGACGTGCCGACAGTGGCCGCGATGATGGCCCGCCGCTTCATGCTCTCGTTCGTACCGCCGATGACCAGCTCTTCGCCCTGACTCACCATGGGCCTCCTCTTCCCGGTGGGGATGAACGTCTTCAGCGGGAAATCTATACCAATCGACAAGCCGCGGTCGACCCGGCGAAGGCGCTGCGATTCTGGATTCCGGCCGAGCGCTGGCACACTAGCCTGATGACGCTGCCAGCCACGAGCCGCGCGACGGGGCGGCCGCCACGCCTTTCCCGGCAAGCTGTGATAGAGCGGGCAATAGCAATCCTGGAGGCGGACGGGATCGAAGCGCTTACGATGCGCCGCTTGGCGCGTGACCTGGAGAGCTCCCCGATGGCGCTCTACGGCCACGTGCGGGACAAGGACGAACTACTCGTTGCAGTGCTCGACCGGCGGGCCGCCGAACTACCCCGGCCTGCCCTGCCGGACGATCCCCGAGGGCGACTGCTGGTCCTCTACGGATTGCTGTTCGAGAGCCTGTCCAACCAGCCCTGGATAGTGCCTGTTCTAACAAAGGGGGATCTGTCCGCCCCTTCCATCTTTGGGACTGTTGATGCGATCCTGGGCGCGTTTTTGGCCGCTGGTCTACCGCCTGAGCGAGCAGCGGCTGCCTATCACGTCGCCTGGCGGTACACGGTGGGGGAGCTCACCGTCCGCCAGGCCAGCGCAGAGCGACGCTCCGCCATCTTGCGCGAGCCGCTGACCACTACGCTCCAGCGGCGGGCCGACTCAACTGACTTTCCCCACCTGGCGGCCCTGCGCGGTTCGATGGCAGCCGCCCGGGAAGGGCTCGACTTCCAAATGGGACTGGCCGCGGTCATCGACGGCCTGCTCGCGTGGGGCGACCCGTCTTGATCATTCGGTCGACTGAGGTAGTATTTCCGTACATGTACACAAACCAGATCAAAGGAGGTGTTCCGTGGAGACAGGCACAGGCGTGAAGGCGGCCGGCAGCCAGGCGGCGTGGAGCGCACCCGACATCATCCCGAGCTTCAGCTACCAGGACGCCAAAGCTGCGATTGAGTTCTTGCAGCGGGCCTTCGGCTTCGAAGTCCACGCCGTCCATGAGGGCGAAGGCGGGACCATCGACCACGCGGAGCTGCGCTTCGGCAGCGGCATGATCATGCTCGGCACCGCGCATGACCGGCCCGATTGGCCGACCCGGGCACCGGGCCAGCTGGGTGGCAGCACCGGCGGAACCTACGTGATAGTGGCCGATCCGGATGCTCACTTCGCCCGCGCCCAGGCGGCGGGCGCCGAGATCGTCAGGGGCCTGGTGGACCAGGACTACGGCTCGCGCGAATACGGCGCCCGCGACCCCGAAGGTCACCTCTGGAGCTTTGGCACATACCGTCCGACCGCCGGCTGATGCTTTCGGCGGGGCAGGCGCGCCGGCTTGCGCTGGGTCTTCCGGAAGCTGCTGAACAAGATCATCACGGCTTTCCCTCGTTCAGAGTGAACGGCAGAATCTTCGCCACCCTGCCTGATCAGGATCACCTCAACGTGCTGGTCGACGCGAACCAGACGTTTTGGTCAGTGCAGCACTACCCCGGTACCTGCGAAGAGCTGTGGTGGGGCAAACGGCTCAGGGGTGTTCGCGTCGATCTCGGCCTGGCCGGCCGGCGCCTGGTCGCGGAGCTGCTTTCCGAGGCCTGGCGGCGCAAGGCGCCGAGCCATCTGGCTGGAGCGGACTGAGTCAACCTGCGATGGCCTTTGTTGACACTCGCGGTCTCGATGTGACTCAGCGTCTCCCGGGTTGGTTCGGACGCTATTTCCACTCGCCGAACATGACCTTTGCGCACTACGATTTCGCGCGTGGCTCGTCCATTCACGAGCACTTCCATCCTCAGGAGGAAGTCTGGGAGGTAATCGAGGGGGAGCTCGAGGTGACTGTCGACGGGGTAACTCAAATCGCCGGGTCGGGCGTTGTCGCCATCGTGCCGGGCAACGTCCGACACTCGGTCAGGGCCCTCACCGACGGTCGGGCGATTATCGTGGACCATCCGCCGAGGCGGGATCTCGGTTAGGCGCCGAAAGGCGCATTCAGGAGCGCTACGCCAGTGGCTCCGTCTGGCGAATTCACTGGGATCAAAGGAGGCCGATGGCATGCGCTCTGTCAGCCGCTGAGATGCGCTGGCGGAGGTTGGCGGCCAGCTCAGTTTGAAAGTCTGTGGACCGTGGGGATGTTGTTGAGCAGCTGAAGACGCTTCGCGACAGCGCCGGCTGGCGCTTCCTGACGATCCTGCCCTGAGTTTCGCCCGGCGCCACGCTTGCGTGGTGGAGCCTGATCGTCATTCGCGGCGCGCTGCCCGCGGCGTTCGCGGTGTCCGTCGGGCTCCTGACCCGGGCGGTGGAGCGGCAGGCGGGCATCGAGGTTGCGCTGCTCTAAATGGCGGCGATCTTCATTGCGATGAACGCGATCGCGCCGATTCATGACGCCCTCTCCGCCGACCTCGGCTACCGCGCCGGCTCCTGGCTGCACGACCGCCTGATCCAGTCCTGCGTGGATCCCCCGGGGCTCAATCACCTGCAACGTCCCGACCTTTGGCGACCGCCTCGAACGTGTCAGCGCCTTTGACCTCGGAGTCGAGAGGCCGCCGCTGGTCACAGCCATTCCCGCCATGACGGGCTAGGCGTCGCCGTCGCCAGCGGCTGGCCGAGAATCGCGGTCCCGTTCCTGGCCGCCTTCGCCGCGGTCGAGACTTCCCCGGGGACCTCGCTCCACTGTTCAAGCTGCCGGATTGGACGGCGAACCTGTCCGTCTTTCACCTCTACGGGAATCCGGTCGTTGGCGCCACCTCTTGGACGCCGGTGGTGTCGGTGCTGCTGGTGTTCCTGCTGGGCTTCGGCGCCGCGCTGGCCATGATGCAGCAGCGAGACGTGTCGAACGCCTAAAGCAGGGTACCCGGCGGCACAGCACACACCGCCACCGTCTCATCGGGCAGCCATGACGAAATGTCCGCGCGCCTGAGGCCCCCAATTCCGAGGTCAGCAGTACTGGAGGAGATCTGCGGCCGGTTCGTTGTGGTAACCTGTGTGTTACCGGCGCTTTTGAGGAAGGGCCACAATATAAAGGAGGAAACCCAATGCCCAATTACCTACTCTCGTACCACGGTGGCGGCATGGCGTCCAGCGCAGAGGAGCAGGCCAAGGTGATGGCAGCCTGGGGGCAATGGTTCCAGGGACTCGGTGACAAGCTCGTCGACGGAGGGCGCCCCGTCACGCACTCCGTGACCATCGACCAGTCGGGTTCCGCCGGCGATGGCGGGGCCAATCCTGTGACCGGCTACAGCGTGATCAAGGCCGGCAGCATGGACGACGCACTGGAGCTCGCCCGCGGCTGCCCGGTCCTGCAGGGCGGGGCCAGCATCGAGGTAGGCGAAACAGTCGACATGGGCTAGGCGACCGGGCAAGCGCGGGCTCGTCTTCGTCAGTCACAGCTCGCATTGCTTGAAATGCGGCTGCCGAGTTCGAGGCCATGTCCGATACGCACTGACCACCATCCGGTGGCACGACCGTCGTGGCTCCCTTTTTTTGGCGGCGACAGGCACCGTTGTTGCGGACCCGCTGACGTAGCCGGTCCATCACCTCTCTGGCGTTCCGGGCATCGCCAAGGTCACCGGAGGCGGGCGCAGCCCGCGATGAACGCCGGCAACACCCCGTCCCAACCAGCGCGGTTAGCGTCGCGCCACGGCTGTCCGCGCTCAGCCAGCCGGTCCCACCCGCCGTGCTCGATCTCCACCAATGTGCCACCTCCCGCCAACTCCGTGAAGACGATCTCGACGTCCGTGGCGTCGGCGGGGTCCGCCGCAATATGCCAGAGATAGGCGAGCCGCTGGGGCGGTTCCCACGCGGTTATCTTGCCCCAGGCGATCTCCCTTCCTCCCGCAGTTCGCTCGAAGATTCGTCCTCCCGCCGCCGGCTCGAAGACTATCGCGGCGCCATCCTCCTGGGACACCGTGTGTTGCCACGGCCACCAGACCGAGGCCCGCTCGGTCCAGGTCCGGAACGCGTGATCCGGGTCGCACCTGAGCTCAAAGGAGATGCGCAGTGGCTCGATCAATCGCTTTGCCCGGGCCGGGTGCTGTCGGCGAAGACGCGGAACCGACTCGCGGCGTCGCCCCATACCGCCTCCAGGTAGCGTCGTACGATGTCGACTCCTGCGCCCTCGAGCCGGTACAGGCGCCGGGCTCCCAGCTGCTCGCCGGCGACAAGTCCGGCTTCGGAGAGCAGCCGAAGGTGTCGCGAAACGGCGGGCCGGCTGATCGGCAACGCATCCGCGATCTCCCCCACGGACCGCGGCTGCTCACCTAGGATCTCCACGATCGCGCGGCGCTGGGGGTTGCCAAGTGCGTCGAGCGGATCGATGCGAGCGGCCGCCTCCACCCCCTCAGCGTAACGCCAGAGTTACGGACAGTCCGGCGGCAGGGGATATGCGTGGGATGGGTCGGCGGCGCTGGCCACGTGAGGGTCGCCAGAAGCTGGCCCTGGCCCGCGGCTTCATGCGCGACGACCCTCTGCTGCTGATCCTTGACGAGCCGACGTCAGCCCTTGACGCGGAGACCGAACACGCCCTCTTCGAACGCTTCGCCGCCCATTCGAAGGCGGGGTCGGCCCAGGGCCGGGTCACTGTGCTGGTCTCGCACTGATTCAGCACTGTGCGCATGGCCGACCTCATTGTGGTCCTCGACGGCGGCCGTCTGAACGACGTCGGCAGCCATGAGCAGCTGATGGCCCGGGGCGGACTGTACGCAGAGCTCTACGCGATCCAGGCTCACGCCTATCGCTGAGCCGGATCCCGGCTCCTCAGCCTGGCTCGAGATCTCGGTCTGTTCAGGGTCGACAACCGGGCGGCTGCTTCCGACCGTCGCCGGCCGGCCTCCTGACCAGCCCGCGCCCCTTACGAGTTGCGCGTGGTCATGGACGGAGCATCGGGACGACTACCTGGTCAACGATCTGAACGACGTCGGCGTTGCTCGGAAGGCCGGCCGCGACATGGTGTTGCCGGATCAAGAGGGGGCCGACTTGCGCCACCAGGCGGTTCACCGCGTCAGGCCGAACTTCGCCGCGGGCAACGCCGCGGCGCAGGATCTTGAGCATCGTCCGCTGATGAGGCTCGATCACCCTGCCGTCAATCGCCTCGACGATCGCGCGGCCGCTGCTGGGGTTGTGGAGGATGGTCCACATCGCCTGCCCCGCAGGAGTTTTCATAGTGTCGACCATGCACCCGAGATGCTCCAGCACATCGTCGCGCACGGTGCCGGTGTCGGGCTCGGCATCGAGTTCAGGGAGTCGATGCAGGAGGGCATCCAGGACCAGCTCCTCCTTTGACGACCAGCGCCGGTAGAGAGCGGACTTTCCCGTGCGGGCTCGGGCTGCGATGCCCTCCATCGTCAGAGCATCGAAACCGTCGAGTTTGATCCAGGTCAGTACAGCGTCATAAATCGCGTTCGCCAGCTGCTTCCCACGCCGGCGAGAACGGGATGAGCTCAACCCCAGCATCGTATCTCAGACCTGCGCTCAAGAGACGCTTGCGTTCCTTGTCGTGGTACGATCATCGGTACGAAACGGGTGCGTCCACTAATGCCTCCACCCTGAGGAGTGGACGGGCCCTCACTTCCCGTTTTTGTGAGGCAAGGCCCATGCGCGCGGTGATGATCCGAAAGTTTGGAGGCCCCGAGGTGCTTGAGCTGGCGGAGGTACCTGCTCCCGTACCGGGGGATGATCAAGTCTTGATCCAGGTTCAAGCAGCGAGCGTCAACCCGGTTGACTGGCGCATCCGGGACGGCGCCGCCAAGACCTACGCCAAGACGACCTTTCCGACCATCCTGGGCTGCGACCTTGCCGGCGTCGTGGCCGAGGTGGGCGAGCGGGTGTCGAACTTCGCGGTCGGGGACAGGGTCTTCGCCATGATGCCACACGACTGGGGAGCCCAGGCTGAGCTGGTCGCGCTCGCCGAGGGCCTGGTCGTAAAGCTTCCCTCGGGGTTGAGCATGGAGGAGGCGTCCGCCCTGCCGGTGCCCGGCCTGACGGCGCTCCTGGCGCTACGTACTCGGGGCAAGGTGCACGCCGGTCAGCGCGTGCTGATCAACGGAGGATCCTCATCGGTCGGGATGGCCGCCGTTCAGATCGCCGCCGCCGATGGCGCGAACGTGACTGCAGTCTGTGGCCAAGACAGCTTCGGGGTGCTGACGGAACTTGGCGCCACCGAGCTGATCGACTATCGGACTACCGATTTTGCGGCCGGGCCGACCAAGTACGACCTGATTTTCGACTGTATCGGTAACAAACCCCATGGCGCCTGCAAAGGTGTTATCAACAGCCACGGAGCCCACGTGACGACCACGCCCCGCGTCGCGACTTTCATCAGGCAGTTTTTGAACCCTCTGTTCTCCGTGAAGGTTTATCCACTGATCACGACTGGCGACGGATCACAACTCGCTGCGATCAAGTCCCTCGTTGAAGCGGGCAAGCTGAGACCGGTGATCGACCGAATTCTGCCTGTCGATGAGGTGGCAGCGGCTCACCAATACAGCAAGAGCGGGCGCGCGAAAGGCAAGATCGTGCTCCAATTCGCTCGCTGAGGGCTTCGGTCACTACCACGATCGGAACCGGCACAGAACCCCGTGTGCTTCGCTAGGAGGGGGCGACGGTCGCTGCGGTCGGCGTCGCGGGTCATGGCGCCTTCCAGCTCTGGATGGAAAGCACCCAAAGGATGGGTCGCCACTTCTATGTGGAAAGCCCCAGTTGTAGGCCGCCCAGCCTAGGCGGCGGCGAGAACCGCCGCTCCCACAGCACCGGAGAGGTCGCCCAACTGAGTGGGCAGGAACTGAGGCGGCCGCTCCGGCACCAGCAGCAGCGGCTGGGCTGCTTCGGCAATCCGGTCGATGAACGGCTTGCCGAGCCGGTCGCCGAGCCCGCCGCCGACTATGATCGCCTCCAGATCGAGCAGGTTCTGCGCGTTGGCCAGCGAAACGCCAAGGGCCCACACCGCCTGATCCACCAGCTCCTGCGCAACCGCGTCGTGCTTGTCCAGCGCCTTCGCGATCACGCCGCTGGTCAGCCGGTCCCGACCCTTGTCCTTCATGATTTGGAACAGCTTCGTCTTGCGCCCGTCGGACTGCCAGCGGCGGGCGGTGGCCTCGATCATGCGTCGTCCGGCATATGCCTCCAGGTGCCCGTCGCGGCCGCAGCCGCACTTACGGCCGCCTGGCTTCACAGTGGTGTGGCCGATCTCTCCGGCCGCGCCGAGACCATGGCGGATGTGGCCATCCAGGACCAGCCCGCCGCCCACCCCCGTGCCGACAAAGACGCCAAGGAAGTCAGTGAAGGGCCTGCCGGCGCCGCGCTTCCACTCACCCAGCACTGCCACCCGCACATCGTTGTCAACCTTCACCTTGATGCCGCTGAGCCGCTTGCTCAGGCCGGCGGCCAGCGCCACGGGTTCGGGCTTCTCGAACCCTGGCAGGTTGGGGGCGTTGGCCACCCCACCCTTCGGATCGATGGTGCCTGGCGTGCCGATGCCTACCGCCGCCAGTGCCGATCCGGTCGCCTCGGCGTTGTGCAGAGCGGTCTTCACAGCCTCCACCACCGCCGCCATGACAGCGTCCGCGCCCCCCTGCGGCGTGGCTGCGCGGGCGCTGCCAAGCACCCGCTCTGTGTCCATCACGACAGCTTGGATTTTGGTACCGCCGAGGTCGATGCCCGCAACCAGTTTTTCCACTGCAATCAGCGTAGGCCCGAAGCCGCCCCGGCTGCAATTCAGCCGGCGGCGAAATAGGCATCGAGCGCCGCCTTGAGGGCAGTGGCGATCCGCCGCTGACCCCAGGCGGAAGCAGCGAGGTCGGCCTGCTGGGAATTCGTCAGAAAGAGAGGTTCGGTGAGCGCGCCGGGCATGCGGCTGGGCCGCTCCAGCCAGCCCTGCTGGGCAGGTCCCAGCTCGACCAGGTGGCCATAACTCTCCGCCGCTGCATCTACTGCCGGAACGTTCAGACTGGCCTCTGAGAGCGCCCCCCGATCAGGTAGTCCAAGGCCTGCGACCAGCTGCACCTGCACAGCCTTGGCGAGCCGAGCATTCTGTTGATTGAAGGCGCGGACGGAGTCGTAATAGGTTTCAGTGCCTCCGGCGCTCGTGCCGTTGTACGCATTGAAGTGGATGGCGAGCAGCACGTCGGCACCCGCTGCGTTGGCGCAGTCGATACGAGCGATGAGGTCCTGCCGCAGCGCGTCCCGTGTGAGCACTCCGTTTCCAGTGCCGTCCGCGGCCGCGCCGATTAGCGTGGTGTCTGACGTGCGAGAGAGCACCACCCGGTAGCCGCCAGTGCGCAGCCTCGCCGCCAGCGCTAGAGCCACCTCGAGCGTGGCTGCCTTCTCGCTGATCGTGGAACCGCCGGTGGTGCGGCCGACAACCCCTGGATCAAGTCCGCCATGGCCGGCGTCGATGAAAACTGTCTGGCGATGTTCCTTGCCGGCCGGAGCAAAGCTGAGACAGGTGCCAGCGCTGAGCCCGCTCAGGCCCTTGACGGGAACCCCCTGGGGCGGCACCGGATGATGGGCAGCCGCCTGCTTCACAGGACCGGTCGCCCGCGGCCGGAGCATTGCGCCCAGGCCGCGGTCCAGCAGGAACGCTGCCGTAACCAGGAGAAGCGCGAGAGCCACCGCACCCAAGGGGCGAAGCGCTGAGCCGCCGCTGCTGCGGCGATGCCCACGCCGACGAGGTGGTGGGACGTAGGAGCGAGACGCGATCGGCGCCTTCAATATAGATACAGTCAAGGCGACGCGGCGCCTCCCCTTGACAAAGCCCCTTCCGAGCCAGTGACTGCTGGCAGGCGCCTCCCGGAATCGCCGCCTTCATAAGGGACACGAGCCGCCCTGACAAATCCCTCCTGACCACTGCCTGCTGGCGAGCGCGTGCCGGGTTCGGGCGCCCATTAAGTTCCTGGCTGGCTGGCCAGATGCATGGCTGTGCCCTCTGCTGAGCATTGGTGGTGCCGGCGCTTGGTGGTCGCCAGAGAGACATCGTGTCGATCAGATACGCGTGGTGACGGGCGGTGGGACAGCGGCGGGGCGCTCTACTTGCAGCTCCAGGGACCACCCGTGCGGCCTGTCGCGCCGTAGTACCAGGCAGCCCCCTGGGCGTTGGCCGCCGGGTCGAAGACTGAGAGGCCCTGCCGGCCCTGAGGCGTGCTGGCCCAGCTGGAGGGCAGAAACTGGAACAGCCCTGACGCTCCGCTGGAGGAGTTGACGGCGTTCGGGTTGTATTGCGATTCGCAATCGGCAACTCGCAGCGCCCAGGCCTGCCCGGCCGGCCCGTAGGGCGCGAAGGAATCGAGAATCAGCTCTTGGATGGCGCTGCTCACGCCCAGGGAGAGAAGCAGCTGCTGGTAGCGACTGGCCAGCGTGCTGCGGGCGGCGTCTGCTCTTTGACGGTCCGCTGCCAGCGCTGTCCTCGCCCTCTTCAAGTGGCCCAAGTCGCTGTCGCGGGCAGACCGTGTCGCAGCCGCGCGCTCGCCGGCCGCGAGGAGTTCGGCGTAATGGTTCAGCGCCTCCGACGGCGAGCCGGCGCTGAACAGCGTGAGGATCGGCGACGCCGGCTGGCCGTAGAGGTAGCGGGCGAGCTCGCGCAGCTCAGCCTGCTCGCGAGCGAGGCGCACCTGTGTCTGGTCAATTTCATCTTGGAGAGCCGCGAGCTTGGTGTCCAACGCCTGGACCTGGGCGGTTGCCTCCGCCAGCTGGTTCTTCAACTCCTGCTGGCTCGGGGTGGCGGTGTCGGCAGACACCGGCCGCAGCAGCGTCAGAGCGAGTGCAAAGCAGATCAGAAGCTTGGCCAAGCACAACCCCCACAGCAGGACGACGCGACCCCGCTCAGATTACAGGGGGAATCCGTCGCTTCCCCCTACTCCTAAGCTACCGGCAGACCCAGGGTCCGGCGCCGCTGGTGCTGTAGTAGTAGGCGGCCGCCTGCGCGTTGGCGACAGGGTCGAAGACATCCTTCCCCGCCTTACCCTGGGGCATATTGCGCCAGGTCGAGGGCAGGAACTGGAAGAGGCCGGCCGCACCGCTGGAAGCATTGAACGCCCGCGGGTTGTAGCCGGACTCGCACTTGGCGATCCGCAGCGCCCAGGCCTGGGCACCCGCGCCCTGTGAGGCAAAGGCGTCAAGAATGATCTGCTGGATCGAGCCTTGCGCCGCTGGCGGGGTGTTGGCGGTGGTGGCAGGCGCGGTCGGCGTCTGCGTCTGATCGGGAACCGGTTTCTGGCTCTGTGCGGCCTGGGCGGCGATGGCGTCGGCCAGCTGCTGATACTTCTGGCTCAGGTCCTGCTGCATGGCTACCTGCGTAGCGCGGTCCTTTTCCAGGTTGGCCTTGTCGGCGTTGAGCCGGACGGTGTCCCGGTCCAGCGCAGCCTTGGCAGCCGCCGCCCTCGCCGCGGCGACCTTGAGGTCGGAGTAGCGGGTGAGCGCGTCGCTCGGCGAGCGGGCGCCGAAGACGGCGAGCAGAGGAGACGCCGGCTGGGCATAGACCGTGCGAGCCAGGGCCTTCACATCGCCCCGCTCCTTGTCGACCCTCTGCTGAGTGGTGTCAATCTCCGCCTGGGTCCGGGCGATCTTGTCGTCGAGCGTTGAGATAGCTGTCGCCACCTGGGCCAGCTGCTGCTTGATCTGCTGCTCCTGCGCGTAGAGCCCGTCGGCGGCGGCCACCGGGCGCACCAGGGTCGCGAAGGCAAAGAGGAAGATGACGGCTTTTCGCAATTGAGCTACCCCCACCCAGCGCTCTCCGAAAGCGGCGGGCAGAGCCTCACCTTACCAAACGCTCTCCGGCTTGGGCGCTCAGCGTAACCTTGGGGGTGCCTGGACGTTCCAGATCCTCAGCTGCTCGTTCGGGTGAACAACCAAAGTAGGCGCGAAGGCGGCCGGGGCGATCGGCCGGAGGAGGTAGGCGGTGGCGTTTCGGGAGGCATCGTTGGAAACCAGCGCGCCGCCCGCGGAGGTCTGGCGCATCTGGTCCGATGTGAACAGCTGGCCGGGTTGGAATCCGGACATGAAAGAGTCGAGGCTCGATGGCCCGCTTGCCTTGGGGGCGACAGGCATGATCGATACCCGGTCAGGGGGCAAGCACGACGTCGTGGTGACTCACTTTGAGCCGGAGAAGTCGTTCGAGCTGGAAAGCACTGCCTTGCCGGGAACCAAGATGGCGATCCGGGCGACTGTCACCCCAATCGGAAGTGGAACCCGGATCTCTCAGGCGTTCGAAGCGCGCGGCCCGCTCAGCCCGGTCGTGGGACGCTTGATGGCCGGCAGCATCCTGAAGACTTTCAACTCGGTGCTTGAAGGACTCAAGAAGAAAGCCGAAGTCGGGTAGAAGCCGGGGGCCCTCAGCCGGGGGGATCCGGTGGCGCAGTCCAGCCCGGCCGGCTGTAGTTCACGATGTGCGAGCCGGCAGGTCCGGCCGGCTGATCTTCGCCGGCTGGCCGCAACGCCACGGTCCGGAGGGGAATCTCTCCCGCCCACACGCTGACGCCCTCGTCGACCTCGGGCACGTTGGGGCCACCGCCGCGCAGCTTGACTGACGCTTCCTGAAGGCGCAAGGCAAGCACCTTGGTGCTGTTGAGCTCCTTGTCCGAGGGCTGCCTCACCTCTTCCCAGCGGCCTTGGCAGACGTGCTCCACGAGCCGCTCGAAAGCGGTCAGCTTCTCCACAGGGTCCAGCACTTCACGGGCTCTGCCGAGGATCATGACCGATCGGTAGTTCATCGAGTGATGAAAGGCCGAGCGAGCCATGACGAGCCCGTCAAGAAGCGTGATTGTCAAACAAACGTCCGCAGCACCAGCCGCAGTCAACAGCATTCGCGAAGCTGGTGAGCCGTGGATGTAAACCTGGTCCCCGGCCCGGGCGTACATGGTCGGAACCACGTAAGGGACGCCCTCCGCGATGAAGCCCAGGTGGCAGATCATCGCTTCGTCCAGGATCGCCTCCACCAGCCGCGCTTCATAGCTGGCGCGCTCCGGATGCCGGCGGACCCGGCTCCGGGAGCTAGGTGCTGTCGCCTCAGGCACCGCTTAGCGGACTAGGTGACGATCGAGCCGAGCGAGGTCCTCGCGGCGGAGGACGTCGGCCAGCATGCTCAGAAAACCA
>JALZAW010000310.1 GCA_030948155.1 Candidatus Dormiibacterota bacterium
GAGCCTCATCCCCCTCATCTCGCTGGCGATCTTCACCGCCACATTGGCTGGCGGCCTTCGCTGGTACTACGCCGCTCTCTATTCGGGCAGCATGCTGTTCACGGGTCTCTTCATGGTTGGCATCGCTGCCTTGATCCGCTCCAATCGACAGCTGCAGGCCGCCCGCGAGGAGGTGGCGCGGCTGGCAGTCTCCGACGAGCGCTTGCGCTTCGCTCGAGACCTCCACGACCTGCTCGGCCACAGCCTTTCGGTGATGGTCCTGAAGGCGGAGCTCGCCCACCGGCTGGCCGCCCAGTCACCCGATCTGGCAGCTCAGCATGCCGCCGACATCGAGCGGGTGGGAAGGCAGGCGCTGCGCGAAGTCCGCGAGGCAGTCGCCGGTTATCGCCAGCCCAGCCTGGAGCAAGAGCTGGTCAATGCGAAAAGCGGGCTCAAGGCAGCCGGCGTGTCCCTCAGCGGGCCCTCCCTGACTGATCCCTTGCCGGCGGCCCTTGACTCCACGCTCGCCTGGGCGCTGCGCGAAGGAGTTACCAATGTCATCCGCCACAGCCGCGCCACAGCCGCCATCCTCCGGCTGGAGCACCGGCCAGAGGAGGCGATTCTGGAGCTCACCGATGACGGCTGCGCCCTCCAGCCCGGCTTCGAGTTCAGGCAGGGTCACGGTTTGCGGGGACTGCGGGAACGGGTGGAGGCACGGCAGGGCGAGGTTGAGGCGGGTCCCACACCCGACGGCTTTCGGCTCTTTGTCCGGCTGCCGCTGAAGCAGGCGCCGGCCGCTGCAAGTGCTGCGTGATCAGGGTCTTGCTGGCTGAGGACCAAGAGATGGTCAGGGGCGCCCTCACCGCCCTGCTCAATCTGGAGGCCGACATCGAGGTGGTGGCCCAGGTCGGGCGGGGTGACGAAGTGGCCGGCGCAGCGCTGCAGGTCCGGCCGGACGTGGCGCTGCTGGACATCGAGATGCCCGGCCGAGACGGACTGTCGGTTGCCGCCGACCTGCGCCGGCTGCTGCCGGAATGCCGCGTGCTCATGCTGACGACGTTCGGCCGGCCCGGTTATCTGCGCAAGGCGATGGCGAATGGAGCCAGCGGATTCATGCTGAAGGATGCGCCGGTTTCTGAGCTCGCGGGTGCAATCAGGCGGACGGCCGCCGGGGATCGGGTGCTGGACCCCCAGCTCGCGGCCCAGGCCCTCAGTGAGGGCGACAGCCCGCTGTCCGCTCGCGAGCTTGAGGTACTCACCGAGAGCGAGGACGGTTCCACCGTAGCCGCCATCGCCAGGCGCCTGTTCCTCTCCGAAGGCACAGTCCGCAATCATCTGTCGGCAGCCATTCAGAAGCTCAATGCCCGAAACCGGCTCGAGGCGCTCCGCACCGCTCGGGCGAAGGGCTGGCTCTAGCAGCATCTTCGGGCACTAACCCAGGCGTCGGCTGGTTTCGGGCCTAGAGTGAACCCAGCTTGCCGACACCTACAACGCGCAGCACCTTCGAAGCTGAGATCAGGCAGCAGCCTGACGTTGTCGCCGCTGCCCTGGCGGTGGGTCGCGCGCCAATTGCCGAGGCCGCCGAGGCGATCACTTCCCGTCAGCCTGCCGCCCTTCTGATCGCGGCTCGGGGCAGCTCGGATCACGCCGCCACCTACGCCAAGTACCTCTTCGAGATTCGTAACTCCCTGCCCGTCGTTCTGGCCGCTCCCTCCGTTTTCGGGCTCTACAAGGGCAAACCCAACCTGGCCCGCTTCTGTGTCCTGGCTGTTTCCCAATCCGGCGCCTCTCCTGATGTGTGCAGCGTTATCGAGGCCGCCCGCGAGCAGGGCAGCCTGACCATCGCGCTCACCAATCAGCCGAAGTCTCGCCTGGCGCGCGCGGCCGAGATGGTGCTGGAGATGCACGCCGGCAAGGAGCGGAGCGTGCCCGCCTCCAAGACCTACACCACAAGCCTCCTCGCCCTTGCCATGCTGTCCCAGGCGATGCAGCCGAAGGCCGACTTCGCTCAGGCGCTGGAACGCGTGCCCGAAGCGTTGAGGCAGACCATCGCGCTGAGCTCCCCGCTCCAGCAGGCGGCCGGAGAGATGGGTGGCACCCGCATGGCGGTGATCGGGCGTGGCTACCACCTTGCCACGGCCGAAGAGCTGGCACTCAAGATCACCGAGACCAGCTATTCGGTGGCCGACGGTCAGTCAGTTGCCGACTTCATGCACGGTCCTGTGGCCATGGTGGAACCGGGCTTCCCGGTCCTGCTGCTGGAGGCGGCCGGCCCCACCCTGCGGCAGATGCGCCAGCTGGGCGCCGCACTGGTAGACAAGGGCGCTCACGTCCTCGCCTTCACCGATCGGCCGGGCCGAAGTGGAAGGCCGCTGGTGATCAAGACAGGCCTGCCCGAGAGCCTCACGCCGCTGCCCTACGCGGTGGCCGGCCAGCTGCTGGCGCTGCATCGAGCCCTCTCGCTGGGCCTTGACCCGGATCATCCCCGCGGGCTCCAAAAAGTGACCCAGACCAACTGAGCCAGCCATGGTCCGCGGCTCTCGCCGCCGCCAGTATCACCTCGTTCGCGTCAGGCGCCAGTAGGCTGAAGGCTCAGCGACTTCCTCCGCGGTAGCCAGCGGGATCTGCTGCCGAACGGCCACCAGGCCCGGTGCATCGGCCGCCGTGACCTCGAGACTGCCGGCGTCGCGGCCAGCCGGAGTCGCACCGGTCAGCCGGCTGCCCTTCAGGCGGTAACGCACAGGTGAACCACTCAGCAGCGGGAGCCGCAGCTCCTGCTTGGCGACCACGTCGACGTTCCCCTGCCAGGGCACGTCGTAGCGCCCGATGACCTGGCCCCGGCTCACGACAGTTTGCACTGTGATGGCGGCCTTGGCTGCTTTCAGCACAGTGCGGCCGGCGGTGAGAGCGTCAGGCAGCGCCGACTGGCCCTGCACGACGCCCACCACCACCAGCTTGCGCCCCTCCAGGTCAACGGTGCCGGAGAACAGGTAAACGGCGCCAGCCTCGGGTGTGGTGCCCGTCTTGATGCCGGTGATGCCGTCCTGGCCGATGGCATAGTTCACGTTGTAGACAGTGCCCGCGACCGGCAGATCTGCCTGCGGCTGGCCGACCACCTCCGCGAAGGCAGGGTTCTTCATAGCTGCCAGCCCGAGTTTGACCAGATCGCTCGGCGTGCTGACGGTGCCGGGATCAAGACCGCTGACATCGGCAAACTTGGTTTCGCGAAGGCCGAGGGAGGCAGCTGTCGAGTTCATCTTGGCCTGGAACGCCTGAGAGGAGCCGGCGACCCAGCGCGACAGAAGAACCGCCAGATTGTTTCCGGATGGCAGCAGCAGCCCCTCCAGGGCCTGCCTCTCGGTCAGCTGTTCGCCCTGCTTGACTGCCACCACAGATTCGCCGTTGGCTTTCTCGCTGGCGAACTCGCGCAGCTCCTGTTCGCCGATCTGCAGAAGAGGGCCGGCTTCGCCGGCGGCCAGCGGCTTCTCCTGCAGGACCACCAGGGCGGTCATCACCTTGGCGACGCTGGCGATCGGCTGCGCGCGCGCGTTGGGAGTGGCAGCCAGCATGCCGGCGTCTTCTAGACCAAGCGCAGATTGCGCGCTGCTGGGCCAGGGCAGAGGCTGGGCTTGACTGGGCTGGGGCGGCCCCTGAGCGGTCTGCGCCGGGAGGAGTGAGGGCAGCGGCCGAGAGTAGTTGAATGCCAGAGCTGCCAGCAGCAGCCCCACGGCGGCGGTCAGCGCCAGCGCGGCGAGGCGGGAGCGGCGGCCAGCGCCCGGCAGCGGAGGGATGGCTAGTCCCCTGCGCCAGAAGTTCGTTGAGTAGATTGTGGCCGGCGACCGCGGCCGCAATA
>JALZAW010000311.1 GCA_030948155.1 Candidatus Dormiibacterota bacterium
TGACATCCTAGCCGCGGAGGTGAGCTGGGCGCAGATCATGAGACGAGCGCGGGCATTCGGGCCCGTCCCGCTGGGCGAGCTGCTGCTGGATCAGCGTGTCTGCTGCGGTATCGGCAACGTCTACAAGTGCGAGGCGCTCTGGACGTTGGGATTGGATCCCTGGCTCATGAGTGACGCGCTGACGGAGGAGCGCTTGACCCAGCTCTTCGCCACCGCACGGCAGGCAATGCAGGCCAACTTGGGCGGCGGTTTCGAGCGGCGCTTCGAGGGTGGCCGCGCCCGCGCTGTGCATGGTCGGCGCGGCCGCCCCTGTCCGCGCTGTGGAACTGCGGTGGCTACCCGGCAGCAGGGGGAGCAGGGACGCTGGACTTACTTCTGCCGGAACTGCCAGAGGACTGCAACCTCCGGCCCTCTACCAGTGCTCTAAAGTCGGGCGCGGGGAAACTAGGCGTAGTCGAAGCCGATCACATCGACTCGCTTCGCTGTGGTGAGATGGCCGGAGCCGCCGACGTAGCTACCGGAGGTCGGGGCGACGTCGCCGTAGTCCTTGCCCACCGCCACTGTGACGTAGCGGATCCCGGTCGGTTGGCCATGGGTGGGGTCGAAGCCGTAAGCGGCAGCTCGACCGCCCTCCGCTACCAGCGCCTCCACCCAGGCATGAGTGCCACCCTCGCCGAGAAGGTGTCCTGACACGTAGCGGGCAGGAAGCTTGAGCAGCCGGCAGATGGTCAGCATCACGTGCGCGTAATCCTGGCAAACGCCCGAGCCTCTGGCGAGTGCCTCCTCGGCTGAGGTGTGAATGCCGGTCACCCCGGATCGATAGGAGAGCGCCGACCGCACCCAGCGATTAATCCAGTCCGCCAGCTCCAGCCCAGTCAATCCCTGCCGAGCCAGCTCGCCCGCGGCTCGGTGCAGTCGCGGACCCGGCTCAGTGAGCCCCGCCGGCGTCAGCAAGGCCCTGTCCGCCAGCCAGCGCGGAGCCACCTCGGCCGACTGGAGCCGGCGCTCTTCGTCAACGCTGCGCTCGACGACGATTCGAGCCTCGAAATCGACAGCCGAGTCAACCTCTGGAAAGCGGATCTCGACCACCGAGTTGCCGTACCTGTCTGGCCTCCGCGTGAGGCGGCCGGCCTCGGGCGTGAACCGGAGGTGGCTCATCAGCGTGCGCTGGTCTCCATGCTGATCGGGCGGCACCACTATGAGCCGGTGGCGCAGCCGCCGGATCGGCGACTCGTACTCGTAATGGAACGCCTGCCTGACCAGATAGCGCGCGCGGACCAGGCGCTCCCAGTCGAGCTCGCGCTGATCGACCAGACCCGGAATCAGGTCCTGCGCCATCTTCTGCCGGCGTCGTCTCATGGGTAGGCAGTACTCAGGTTCGTTGCCATGTGCGGGGGTTGCCAGCGAAATCGGCAGTTTTCGTGGGGTTGAGATCGGCCCATACCTCGAGGCTCTCGAACTTGGCCGGTCCCCACGTGGTCACCATCGAAACGTCGGCGGCGTCGCGCCCGCGGCCGATCACGACCCGGCCCACCCGCCGGCGGTTGTTGCGGGGATCGAAGGTCCACCAGCGATCGCCCAGATAGACCTCCGCCCAGGCTGCGAAGTCCATGGGCGCGTCGGGTGGCTCCACATAGAGGTCGGGAAGGTAGCCGAAGACATAGCGGGCGGGGATGTTCAGCGCTCTGCAGAAAGTGATGAAGAGGTGCGTGAAGTCCCGACAGACGCCCTCCTTGCGCTGGAAGGCGTCAACAGCTGTGGTCAACCGGTCGCTGGCACCGTACCGGAACGCGAGGTGGCGGTTGACCCAGTCCGAGATCGCCTGTGCCCGCGACCAGCCCGGAGACGTCCGGCCGAAGAGCTCCCAGGCCGTGCCCATCAGCGAGTCGGACAGACAGTACCGGCTGGGCAGCAGGAAGTGAGTCACCTCCCCCGGCAGCTCCTCAACCGGGCATTGGCGAGCGTCCGGCGCCTTCTCGTCCGCCAGGTCCGGCACCTCGACCTGGGCGTCGTAGCCCAGGCGGGCGCGTCCCACTCCGAGCACAGCACGCCGGTTCAGATTGCCGTAGAGGTCGGCGAAAGTCGTGATCCCGGCCTCAGGCTCAAGCTGCCACGTCTCTTCGAGCACACGCGGCGCCTCGCCTCTGCGGGCGGCGACCTGGATCAGGGCGAAGCTGGCTGCGGGGACGTCGAAGGTGAAGACGCAGCCGACGCGAAGTCGGAGATTGGCGCTCAAAGTCTTGGTGAAAATACACGGAATGCGCAGGGGTACGAGCCTGTGCGGTCCACACCAGGCACACCGGACAGGGATTGGATGAGGCGCACAGGTGGCCTCAACCGGCCGGAGGACTAGACTTCGGCTGCGTGGGGACTCCGAGCGCCATTCGGCCCTACGACGAGATGCTCGAAGAGAGCGGCCGGCCCCGGGCTCCGTACCGCCGTCTGCATCGAACCCTGCTTCGAACCGGCCGCTCGGATCTGGCGCGCCGGCACCGCCTGGCCCAACGGGCGTTCAGGGATCACGGCATCACCTTCACGGTCTCCCAGCGCAAGGTCGGCATCGAGAGGATCTTTCCTTTCGACTTGATTCCCCGGATCATCGATCCACAGCAGTGGTCTCGGATCGAGACAGGGCTGAGGCAGCGAGTGACAGCGCTCAACCATTTCCTGGAGGATGTCTACGGTCAGCAGCGGATCCTCCGGCAGGGAGCGGTGCCGGCCGAGATAGTGCTTTCCTCGGCGGGGTTCCGGCGCGAGCTGATCGGGCTCACCGCCCCCCACGGCGTGCGCTGCCACGTCGCCGGGGTCGATCTTGTCTTGGACCACCGGGGCGAGGTCCATGTGCTGGAGGACAACCTGCGCACCCCCTCCGGCATCTCCTACGTACTGGCCAATCGCCAGGTGCTGAAGCGGATCTATCCGGAGCTATTCGTCGGCCACGACGTGCTGCCTGTGGACGGGTACACCCATCAGCTGCTCCACAACCTGCGCTGGCTCGCCCCCGGCCGGGTCGACGAACCGACTGTCGTTCTTCTGACTCCCGGCATCTTCAACTCGGCCTACTTCGAGCACCTGTTCCTGGCCAAGCAGATGGGCATCGAACTGGTCGAGGGACCGGACCTGGTAGTCGACCAGGACCACGTTTTCATGCGCACCACCGCCGGCCTGCGCCCTGTCCACGTCATCTACCGGCGCGTCGACGACGACTTCCTGGACCCGCTGGCCGGCCGTACCGACAGTGTGATCGGCGTGCCCGGGCTGGTCAACGCCTACCGGGCCGGCAACGTCTCGATCGCCAATGGCCTGGGCAACGCTGTCGCCGACGACAAAGCCGTCTACGCGCTGGTCCCCGAGCTGATCCGCTACTACCTCGGGGAGGAGCCCATCCTGCCCAACGTGCCCACCTATCTCTGCGCCCGCCAGCCGGACTGCACCTATGTGCTGGAGCACCTGCACGAGCTCGTGGTCAAGACGGTGGGGGAGTCTGGCGGCTATGGGATGCTGATCGGACCCGCTTCCACCGCGAGCCAGCGAGAGCGGTTGCGGCGGCGCATCCAGGCCCAGCCGCGCGACTTCGTAGCTCAGCCGGTCGTGTCCCTGTCGGTCCAGCCGGCGCTGTTCGACGGTACTCTCGCCAGCCGGCACCAGGACCTGCGGCCGTTCGTCCTGACCGGGCGCGAGGTCTCGGTCACTCCAGGCGGGCTGACCCGGGTCGCGCTGCGGGAGGGCTCGCTGGTGGTCAACAGCTCCCAGGGCGGCGGCAGCCGGGACACCTGGGTGCTGGGTTCCCCGGGGACGCGGCCGGAAACCTCGGCGAGAGAT
>JALZAW010000312.1 GCA_030948155.1 Candidatus Dormiibacterota bacterium
GGCTTGAGCTGGTCGAGTCCTGCCAGCAGCGCCTCCACCGAACCGAACTGCTGAATAAGCTGTGTGGCCGTCTTCTCACCGACGCCGGGAACGCCCGGGATGTTGTCAGAGGTGTCGCCCCGCAGCGCCTTGTAGTCGATGAGCTGGCTCGGCTCCAGGTTGTAGCGCTGCCGCACCTGGTCGGGTCCGTACATGGTTGTGTCGGTGATGCCCCGCCGCGGCACCAGCGCCTCCACCTGCTCGCTGACCAGCTGCAGGCAGTCCAGGTCGCCGCTGACGATGGTGACAGCCAGGCCGGCGGCCTCGGCCTGCCGGGCCAGCGTGCCAATCAGATCGTCAGCCTCAAAGCCGTCCACGCCGTAGATCGGGATGTGCAGCGACGAGACCACCTTGCGGACGAGGTCGAACTGGACCCGGAGGTCGTCAGGCATGGGCTTACGACCCTCCTTGTAGGCCGCATACTCCTGCACCCTGAAGGTGGGCTTGCCCATGTCGAAGGTAGCGATCGCGTACTCAGGCCGGCTGGCCAGCACGATGGCCAGCATGGAGGTGAAGCCATAGACAGCGTTCGTCACCACGCCGGCTGAGGTGCTCATCGGCGGCAGCGCGAAGAATGCGCGATAGATCAGGCTGTGGCAGTCGATCAGAACCAGGCGGCCGCGTCTGCCCCTGGGTGCCATCAGCCGACCACAGCAGCGTGGCCCTGAGGCGGGGTTGGCACACGCTCATTCTCAGGCAGATGCGGAGGCGGGCAGGGACGCAGGCGGGGGTTAGACTTTGCTGCAGGAGGTGCTGGAACGGACGATCTGATCGAGGTCACTGTCGACAGCATCCGCGTGCACATGCCGACGCAGCAGCACGTGGTGATCCTGCGCGAGCGCGAGAGCGAGCGCTACCTTCCGATCTGGATCGGCAATGACCTCGCCAACGCCATAGCCATGAAGATTCAGGGCGTTGCTCCTGACCGGCCTTTGACTCACGACCTGATGAAGTCAAGCTTCGAAGGGTTGGGCGTCCAGCTGAGCCGGATAGTGGTCACCTCCCTGGCCGACCAGGTCTTCTACGCCCGGCTCTTTCTCCTTCAGGACGGCCGGAAGCTGGACGTCGACTCTCGGCCGAGCGACGCCATCGCGCTGGCTGTGCGCTATGAGTGTCCGATCTTTGTGGCCGCCGATGTCTTGGAGAAGGCGGGTGTCGTTCCCCAAAAGGAGGACGAGGACGAAGAGGCGGAGGAGCTCGAGCCGGACCGGCTCGCGGTCTTCCGCGATCTCGTCAACAACCTCGACCTGCCCGACCTCCCCGAAGAGCCCGGGGCCCACGGCCGGGGACCATCGCGCAGCTGAGCCGGACCTGCAGGGGCCGAGACCTCCCCGCCAAGACCCCTCCCAGCTAGCGCAAGAGCTATTGGCAGGGGAGGAGACCTCCCCTCCAAGTCCCCTCCGGCCAGCCGTATTGGAGAGCGCCGTACTCCGGGTGGCTGGGGACCCATGCGGCAGCCCAGTCTCCGAGCTGAAGTAGCGGTGCTGCGCTATGGTTCTTGGGTCTTTTGGCCAATGGCTCTGAACTCGGCCTGACTCCGCGCCGCAGTGAGGCGCTGGCGGTTCTCCGACGCCTGGCGGCGGAGAACGCCGGGGCGGTTCACTATTCGGTCGTAGGAGGCGCCATGAGCATCTCCGCGTGGACGGCCTACGGATTGCTGCGGGAACTGGAGAACGCCGGCCTGGCCCGGCGCACCCACTCGCTGGGAAGCAGTGATCAGCCGACCGATCAGCGCCGTGGCGGCCGCTCCAAAATCCTCTTCAGCCCCACCATGCCCCAGCCGGCCGGCGAGCTGGTCGATCGCCTGCGAGCCGCGTTTGAGCGGTTCGCCGGCATCGCAGATGAGGCGGTGGCCGTGCGAACCTACCTCTCGGAGGCCCTCCCCGGCGGCGATCCTGCCCTCGCGCTGGGATTCTGGTTGGCCCGGCTGGGCCGGGCCGGAAGGGACGCGGGGGCGGCCGTGCGGGCGGTCCTGGACAGCGCAGCCGTGCCGGCGGCCAAGATCCAAACGCTGGCCGGGATGGGCCTGGGCACTGAGCTGATTCAGCTGGGTAGGAGCCGGCTGACCGACTCAGTGACCGGGGCCGTGACCGCCCTGGCCGGCCGGCTGGAGGGCTTCCAGCGGAGCTCCGACGCCCCGCTGGCAGCGCTGATCGAGGCGGCCCGCACCCTGCCTTCACAGACCACGCCCGAGGCGGCGCGTTGACCCAGACCAAGGTGGCGGTGGTGACGGACTCGACTGCCGATCTACCGCCGACCTTGAGAGATCAGCTGTCGGTCACAGTGGTCCCTTTGACTGTCACTGTGGGCGGCGAGAGCTTCCTGGATGGCGTCGAGATCCTGCCCGAGGAGTTCTACCGCCGGCTGGCTGCCTCGGGCTCCGTCGCCAGTACCTCACAGCCTTCCGCCGGCATGTTTGCTGAGGCCTACCGCCAGGCACTCTCAGATCACGACCAGGTGCTCTCGCTTCACATCTCGGCCAAGCTGAGCGGCACCTACCAGGCTGCTGTCCAGGGCGCCGAGCTGGCCCAGGCGACAGAGCGGGTCACGGTGGTCGACACGGGCCTGGTTTCCATGCCGCTGGCCCTGGTGGTGCTGGCCGCGGCCGAGCTGGCGGCCGACGGCCGGTCGGTCAGCGAGGTCGTCGAAAAGGTCAGTGAGATCGCGCGTGAGACCCGCGTCTACTTCCTGGTCGGCACCCTGGAGCAGCTGCGCCGCGGCGGCCGGATCGGACGGGCCAGTGCGCTCGTCGGCTCGGTGCTGCAGGTGAAGCCGCTGCTCACCATCGCTGACGGGGAGGTGGGCCCGCTGGAGCGCGTTCGAACCCGGGAGAGGGCCATCAGCCGGCTGATCGAGCTGGCCGGGGCTGGCGACGAGCGCTGTTGCGCCATCGTCGGCCATGCCTGCTCGGAAGACGCCGCCCAGCGGGTGGCTGGCGCTCTCGCCGGCCGGAGCGAATCGCTTCTCGTCTCGCCACTGGGGCCTGTGGTGGGGGCCCACGCCGGCCGGGGCACGGTCGGCGTGGGCTTGTATCCGGCGGTGCTCTATCCCCTGGGCCTCAGCGCCCTGAGGGCGGCTGCCGCCACGTAACTCGACCGGGCTCGGCAAGCTTTTCCAGCCGTCCCTCGCGGCTCAGGGACTGGAGGTGCGCCAGGCCCTCCTGCAGCGCCATGCGGCGGTCGATCAGTTCCACCCGGCGGCCCCAGACCCGGGTCGCCACCGCCCAGGCGCTCAGCTCCTCCCCCCCGATCACAGCCAGGATCTGTTCCTTCCGCCGGGCGTGGTGGGCCTCCAGCTCGCGGACACGCTGGCGTACCGAGCCGAAAGGCCGGCCGTGAGCAGGCAGGATCAGCCGCGGCGACAGCGCGGCCAGCCGCCGCAGCCCGGTGAGGTAGTCGTCGAGAGGATCGGGCGTGCTCTGTGGGTGAAGGCCAATGTTGGGACTGGTGTCAGGCAGCACCTGATCTCCGGCGAACAGGAGGCCCGACTCTCGGTCGAAGAGGCAGATGTGGCCGGGGGAGTGACCCGGCGTCCACTCCACGCGCATTGTCCTGGTACCCATTTGGATGGTTTC
Organism: Candidatus Dormiibacterota bacterium; assembly: GCA_030948155.1. Lineage (GTDB taxonomy): Bacteria > Chloroflexota > Dormibacteria > Dormibacterales > Dormibacteraceae > Dormiibacter. The sequence goes on from JALZAW010000312.1 coordinate 3,614, forward strand.
GGAGCCGTCCAGCTGCAGAGCGGGAGCAGCCACCCCGACGAACAGCCTGATGCCCCGAGAGGCGTTCTTCAGCTCGCCCACCTCAGCGGGGGGAACGCCATGGACCTGGAGATGTTGGCCGACCTCCTGGACCAGCTGCTCGATCTCGAGATAGCGCGGATGCACCATCGGCACCTCCAGGCGGTGCAGGAAAAGCTCAGCCCCG
>JALZAW010000313.1 GCA_030948155.1 Candidatus Dormiibacterota bacterium
GGCCGTCAGATCCGCCGCTACCCGGCGTAGAACGGCTCCGAACCCAGGGACGTGGGCGTGACGGCCAGTAGACATGTCAGCCGCCAAAGTATCCACCCGCGGGCCCAGGAGTGACCGTCTGAATTTGGCACGGGACCCTCAGCCTCGACAGCCATGCCAAGCCCAATTTATAAACGGGAGGTATCTGGCTCCTAAACGCCAGATGTCCCTACTCTAAAGACACCGGTCCCAGCCGGGCGGGACTGCGGGCTCATTGCCACGCCAGAGCGCGCCTCATACGATCCAGCCACCGGTGAAGGAAAAATCCAAACCCGTCGGTCCTGAGGCCCTGGCTTTCGGAGAAGACCTCTTAGCGTGATACGACAGATCTCGACGCTCGTTCTGAAGTTCCGAGTCCTCGTGGTCGGCGCCGCGGCGGTGGTGGTGGCACTCGGCGTGACACAGCTTTCCGCAGCACCGGTTACCGCGTTACCGGAGTTCGGCCCGGTCCACGTTCAGATCCAGGTCGAGGCCCTCGGCCTGTCCGCGGCCGAGGTTGAGCAGCTGATCACGATACCGTTGGAGCACCTCCTCAACGGTGTCGCCTGGGTTGACCAGATCCAGTCGGAGTCGATGCCCGGCCTGTCGTCGATCGACCTGATCTTCCGGTCCGGCACCCCGCTCCTGAAGGCCCGGCAGGTCGTCATGGAGCGAATGGGCCGAGCGGACACACTCCCCAACGTGGGCACGCCGCCGGTGATCATCCAGCCGCTCTCGGCCATGAGCCGGGTGATGATGGTCGGGCTCTCGTCCCAGGACCTGTCACTTGTTGACCTGTCCATCCTCGCGAGATGGAAGATCAAGCCGCGCCTGATGGGGATACCTGGCGTTGCCGGCGTCACCATTTGGGGTGCGCGCGACAGGCAGCTGCAAGTTCAGATCGATCCGGAGCAGCTCCGTAAGAATGGCGTGACCTTGAGCCAGGTCATCTCCACCACGGGCAACGCGCTGTGGGTCTCGCCCCTGACCTTTATCAAGGCTTCGACACCCGGAACAGGAGGCTTCATCGACACCGCCAACCAGCGATTCACCATTCAGCACGTTCTCCCGATCACCACAGCCGGCGACCTCTCGTCCGTGATCGTCGAGGACACTGTCGGGCGGACCTTGAGGCTGGGCCAGGTGGCAACGGTGGTCGAAGGACACCAACCGCTCATCGGTGACGCGGTCCTCTCCTCCGGTCCTGGCCTGATGCTCGTCATCCAGAAGTTTCCGGACGCCAGCACCGGCGACGTGACCAAAGGTGTCCAGGAGGCTCTGGATGCGATGCGCCCAGGCCTGCCCGGGGTCGCAATGGACACCAGCGTCTACCAGGCGCAGACCTACGTCCAGAAGGCGTTGCTGGATCTCGCCAAGCTGGCGCTGGCCGGCCTGGTTCTCCTTGGCGCACTGCTTCTCCTGCTTCTGCCTTGGCGCCTTGCAGTGATCAGCTTCGCAACCATCGTGATGACCGTGGTCACTGCGGCATTCGTCGTGTACCTGACCGGCACGACGTTCAACATGATGGTGCTGGCCGGCCTGGCAGTCGCCCTTGGTGTTGTTGTCGGCGACGCGCTGGTCGACGTCGCCAGCATCGAGCGCCGGCTGCGCCAGCATCGACTGGTGGGCGGCCCTCCGCAGTCCACTCTTGCTGTCGTTACGAACGCTTCCAGCTCAGTTCGCCGGCCGCTCGTGTTCGCGACTCTGATCGTCCTGATCGCCCCGCTGCCCCTGCTCTTCCTCGATGGAGTGGCTGGGTCGTTCTCGAGGCCTGCGATTCTCGCCTACGTCCTCGCCGTCCTCTGCTCGATGGTGATCGCCATGACCGTGACACCGGGATTGGCCCTCCTGCTGCTGCCGAGCGCGCCACTCGGGCATCGAAGCGGCCCGCTCGTGCGCTGGGCCGGCCGGCTGTTCGACGCGACAGTTCCGCGGTACATGCGCCAGCCCCGCTGGGCGTATGCCACGATGGCGGTTCTGCTGCTGGCGGCGATCGCCGTCGTTCCCCAGCTCAACGGCCGATCGCTACTTCCGTCTCCCCAGGATCGGACCCTCCTCGTCAATGTGCAGACGGCGCCGGGCACTTCGCTGCCGGAGATGCAGCGTGTTACGGCAGCGGCCGTCCAGCAGATCCGCTCAGTCCCGGGCATCCAGGGAGTCGGTGGCCACCTCGGACGAGCCGTGACCGGGGACCAGGTCGTCGATGTCAACAGCGGTCAGCTCTGGATTACAGTCGCCGACTCAGCCGATTACGACGCCACGGTAGCGGCCGTCCGGCGCGTTCTGCGCAGCTATCCCGGCGTGAGCTCCGAGCTCATGACCTACTCGCAGGACCGAATCAACGCAGTCCAGGCGGGTACGAGCAGCGCCCTGGTTGTGCGCGTGTTCGGTCAGGACCTCGATGTGATTCGCAGCAAGGCCGAGGAGCTTCGTCAGCTCATCTCGACGGTCCCAGGCGTCGTCCAGCCGACGGTCCAGAGTCAGATCGCCCAACCGACCCTGGAGGTCCAGGTCGACCTGGGAGCTGCACAGCGCTACGGGCTGAATCCGGGCGACGTTCGCCGTGCGGCCACCACCTTCTACCAGGGCCTCCTGGTCGGAAACCTGTACGACCAGCAGCAGGTGATCGATGTTGTGGTGGTCGGCTCCCCCGCGGCGAAGTCCAGCACCAGCATCGCGGACCTGCTCGTCGACCTTCCTGCAGGCGGTCACGTTCGCCTGGGAGATGTCGCAAGCGTAAAAGTGACGGCGTTCCCGACCCTCATCACGCACAACGCATCCTCGCGCAGCCTCGACGTCACGGCAGGCGTCAGCGGCCGGGACCTCACCGCCGTCTTGAGTGACGTCAACAACCGGGTTCAGTCGGTGCAGATGCCGATGGAGTATCACGCCGAGGTGCTGAGCGGCCTCCAGACGAAGCAGGGTCAGGATCTGCAAGCAGCCGGTCTCGCTCTGGCGGCATTGATTGCGATCTTCCTTGTGCTGCAAGCAGCATTTGGCAGCTGGCGGCTGGCCGCGCTGATTTTCGTAACGCTTCCGCTGGCAGCCGCGGGCGGCGTGGTCGCCGCGTGGTTGGTCGGCGGCATCATGACGCTCGGCGCCCTTATGGGCTTATTCGCTGTGGAAGCTGTCGCGGCCAGGAGCATCGTCCTGCTCGTCCGCAGGTATCGCCGCCTCGAGTCGCTCGAGGGTGTCAGCCAGCGTCATGAGCTCATTCTGCGCGCCACCCGAGAGAGTGCCGGGCCGGTGCTCATGACCGCTGCCGCCACGACCGCTGTCCTCATACCGCTGACGGTGTTCGGCAGCGCGGCCGGAACCGAGGTGCTCTACCCGCTGGCGGCAGTTGTCATCGGGGGCCTTGTCAGCGCCACCGTGGTCACCCTGCTGCTCATACCCGCGGTTTACCTGCGCTTCGCGCCTGCTGACCGCAGTGAGCAGCCCGGTTTCGAGCCGGCCAAAACTTTGGCGGCTCTGACCCCCAAAGGTGCGCCAGCCCAGGGCGCAGGAGGGATGTCATGAATCGACTCAACGCGCTGATCGTTGGACTCATTGCGGGCCCCTTGATGCTTACGGCATGCGGCCCAACGCAGGCCGAGAACGCTCCAGGCGACACGGACAAGCCTTCTCGCGTTGAGCCAATCGCCGGCACTACTACCAGCCGCGTGATCCTGAGCGCCGTGGCGGCCGAACGGTTGGGGATCCAGGCCGAGCCTGTCCGCGCCGCATCAACTGCCAGCCCTGGGCAGGCCAAATCCAGCGCCACGAGCACAGTCGTG
>JALZAW010000314.1 GCA_030948155.1 Candidatus Dormiibacterota bacterium
GTTCGCGCCCCGCGAACGCAGAGGCTCGCTCAGCATCATCCAGCAGTGGATGATCACTGTGGGGATCCTGGTCTCGTACATCGTCGCCATCATCATCTTGAAAGTTGCGCCGGGATCGGCGGGCAACCTCGACTGGCGGCTGATGCTCGGCCTGGGCGCGGTGCCCGCCCTGATCGGCCTGGCCCTACGAGCCCGCATGCCCGAATCACCCAGGTGGTTGATGCTCCACGGCCGCTTCGCCGATACGCGGAAGGCGCTCGGCATTTTGGGCCTTGACGTCACGGAGGAAGAGGTGCGGGCGACCGCTGAGCGGCTGAAGGAGGAGGAGCGTAAGCAGGAGCAGCAGAGCAACTGGACGCCAGGCGTGAAGCGGGCGCTGATGGTGGTCTGCGTTTTCTTCATCTTCCAGCAGATCACCGGGATCAACATTCCCTTCTATTACGGGCCCAAGCTGCTGGCCGGGTTCTTCCAGGGTCCACACTCGGACGCGGTTACCTCCGCGGTCGCCGGCGTCCAGGTCACGGCGATTCTGGGCGCTGTCAACGTGGTGGCGACATTCTTCGCGTTTCGCTACATCGACAAGGTGGGCAGGAAGCCACTGGCCATCGCCGCCTACGCGGGCATGGCGGTGTTCATCCTGCTCGCGGGCGCGGGCGTCGCTTTCCTGGCCGGTGTGCCCCAGATCGTCGTGGTCATGATCGGGTTCGCCCTCTTCATCACCTGCTTTGCGATAGGGGTGGGCGGCACAGGCTGGCTCATTCAGGGCGAGGTCTTTCCCACTGCGGTCCGCGGCCGGGCAGCGGCGATCGGCGCGAGCGTCGACTGGGTCGCGAACTTCGCCCTCATCCAGGTCTTTCCCGCCGCTCAGCAGGCCATCGGCCTGGCCGGAGTCATGGTCTGCTTCGCCGGTCTCTCTCTGCTGGCGATCGTCTTCATCGCCCGCTTTCTGCCCGAGACGAAGGGGTTGTCGGTGGAAGAGGTCATCCGGCTGTTCGAGCGGCAGGCAGACGCAAAGCCGCTGCCCGCCTGAACCTGAAACGCCGCCGGAGCGGAGCGGCGATGGCGGCGTTTTCGGCTGCCCGTGGTCCAACTCCCGCGGCCGGAGCTGACTGGCTGGAGAGACGTCCGCGTCCTGACCGCCAGCGGGCCTGTGGCGCGGCACTGTTAGCGCAAGCGACCAGCCGCTGGCACTCGCCCCAGGTGAGCTGGCCGGATTCCCGGCAAAGGCAAAAACGTCCTTCCCAGCGATGTCCCAGGCTGGGGGACCATCCTATTCAGGCGGGCGGGAGGAGTCTGGCCGGTAGCAGCGGAGCAACGACTTCATGAAGCGACCCATCGGGCTGACAGTCGGAGTGGCGGTCCTCGTCCTCCTGGTTGGACTGGGCGGGGCGTACGCCTACTTCTTTTCAGGTCTCAGGACGACCCCAAAGTCACTTGCCGCCACCAACGCAACCCCCGCAGCTGCTGGTTCGCCCAGTGCCAGTCCGCTCGGCGGCCCCGGCCTGGTCGGCAACTGGACAGTCGGGAGCGGCTCACAGGCCGGCTACCGGGTGAAGGAGCAGTTCGCCGGCCAGTCTTCCCCGCATGAGGCCGTGGCCCGCACGTCTTCGGTCACCGGCGGGCTCACAGTTCAAGAGACCGGCGGTGGGGCGCAGGCCACTGGCATCAAGTTCACCGCCCAGCTGGCCAGCCTGCAGAGTGTCGACCAGGTCGCCGGGTTCCACGTCTCGCAGCGAGACAGCATAGTGGCCAGGACGCTCGAGGTGTCGCAGTACCCGGAGGCCAGCTTCCAGAGCCAGAGCCTCACCCTTCCGGCCAGCCTCCAGAGCGGCGGCACCGAGACCATCACCGTCCCGGGGCAGCTCACCGTCCACGGGGTTACGAAACCCGAGCAGGTCACGGCGCTGGCAAGGCTGCATGGCAGTCAGGCGGAAATCAACGGGTCGACGGCTTTCAACATGACCGACTTCGGGATCTCACCCCCGCACGTGCCCATTACCACTGTTCAATCTGAGGTCACCCTCGAGTTCCAGCTGCTCCTCGTCAAGAGCTGAGCGCGCTCAGTCCCGACTGCCGCCGGTGTGGAAAAGTGACAGCTCTCGTCGCGCACCTTGGCCTCACGGTCATGAGCCAGTCGCCCCGGACTGTCTGCTTCGTGAGTTGGCGTCCCCGGCGCGGTCAGGGCATGGCACCGAGTTGGGAGGCACACCGGGCTCCTGCCTCCAGCGCAAGAGCCGGGCCACCGATCAGATAGCCGGCGGCGAAGGCGTCGCCAGCGCCGGTCGAATCGATCACAGCTGCCGGCACGGCCGGCAGATCCCTACGTACGCCTGCCCCCAAGACGGTGCAGCCGCGCGAGCCGCGCTTGACGACGACTGAGGCCCCAGGCCACGGTTGGTCGCCGAGCGCCTGCAGCTCTTTCTCGGTCGCAAAGATGACAGTTGGGCGAAGCTCTTCCAGGCGCGTTCGGAAGAGCTGCGGGCCGACATCGCGGATCACCGTCCAGGATGACGCATCGACGCTGATTCGGGCGCCGGCACCGCGCGCCAAGGTGGCCGCCGCGAGTGCGGTAGCCGCGAGTCTTCCGCGCGTGAGCGCGTAACCAGAGATGTGCAGCCAATCACAGTTCTCGACCCAGGTCGGCTCGAACTCAGCAGGCGTGAGCTCCGCCGCTGAGCCGCGATCGGACGCCATCGAGCGCGCTCCCTCGACTTCGACGACGGAGACGACCACACCTGTCCGGCCGGTGACAGGACCGACAACCTCGACGGCGCGCCGCGTCAGTTCTTCAGCGACGAGCCTACCCGCGAGGTCGGCCCCGCGCTTTCCGATGTATCGAGCCCGTCCGCCCAGGGCGGCGGCCCAGGCTGCCACGTTCGCCGCCTGGCCGCCGGCGGACACCCGCGTCTGGGCGAGCGCATCATCGTCAGGGACGAGCGGCCCATCCAGGCGGACGACGACGTCCAGCAGCAGGTCGCCAAAGGTGCAGATGAGCACGCAGTCGCTGATCGTACGGCGAGTTGAGGACTCCTCACGAGAGTTCCCTGAATGCCGTAGCGACCTCAGCGGCAAGGCCTGCGTTGTCGATGATCAGGCGCTTGTTCACGGCGATAGTTCGCCCGCCGGTGTGCTCGTGCAGGTAGGCAAGCACGAACGGCGTCACTGCCTGACCCGACACGCCGCGCTTGGTAGCCGCAGCCACCGCCTCCTCGATCAGCGGCTCAAGGTCGTCGAGGCCCTCGTCGGCAGGCCGGCTGAGGAGCAGAGCCGTGTGCTGGGCAAGGCGCCAATGAGCCTGGGCGACGCGGGCCGCCTCCTCCACCGTCTCCACCCGGGCACTCACGGCTGGGCCGCCGCGAGCGGCGTAAAAGAGCGGCAGCTCGTCAGTCCGCCAGCCGAGCGTCGGTATGCCAAGTGTCTCGAGTAGTTCTGCTGTGGCCGGGACGTCCAGGATCGACTTGATGCCGGCCGCCACCACCAGCACCTGGGTGCGAGCGAGCTCGGCCAAGTCGGCGGAGACGTCCGGTGGGCAGGGAAAGCCGCGGTGAACGCCGCCCAGACCGCCGGTGCCCAGGAAGTGAATGCCGGCTGGGCGGCAAGCGGCCAGGGTGCCACCGACAGTGGTTGCGCCAAGCGCGCGCTGCACCGCGCAGGCGGCCAGATCGCGGGGCCCGACCTTTCGCGCCTTTAGTCCGGCCAACGCGAACCGCTCCAGATCGGCCTCGGCGAGGCCTATACGGATAGCACCGTCGACCACGCCGACGGTGGCCGGGACTGCG
>JALZAW010000315.1 GCA_030948155.1 Candidatus Dormiibacterota bacterium
CTCCCAATTCACCAACCACGAACGACCAGACTTTACGCACGGAGTGCTAGATACCGGTTACGATCTCCTCAACCGTGGCCTTTTCCCACCACAAGATCATCATCGGGGCAGGTCAACCGGCTGGTCAGGCGGTCAGCTACTTGGCTGATGCGCAGGCCAAGAGCGGCGACTACTACTCGGAGTCGCATCGAGCGCCGATGATCTGGGCCGCCTCGGACCAGGCCAGGACCCGGCTTGGGCTGGGTGACAGCGTCGAGCTGTGGAAGGTGGAGCGCCTCCTCCAGGGCCAGCACCCACTGAGTGGCGAGCTGCTCCGGCAGTACGGACCCAACGGGACCATGGTCGGAGCCATCGACGTCACCCTGAGCCCGGCGCCGAAGAGCGTCTCCATCCTCTGGGCGATGGCTCCGGAGAAGCTCCGACGCGAGCTGGAACTGATGGTCCTCCAGGCCGCCGGTGGCGCCATGGAGATGCTGAAGCGCTTGGCGCCCCTGGTGCGGGAGCGCGTTACCAACGACGAGGGGAAGACTGAGTACCGCCACGTCAAGGCCAACGATGTCGTCGGCCTAGAGGTGATCCACACCACGGCGCGGATCTCGGAGAGCAAGGCGCGCATGCCCGACCCTCAACTTCACGTACACAACCTGCTCTTTGCCGACCTGATGGAGAACGGCAAGCTCCGCGCCATCGACAGCTTCCAGATCCTCCGGCATCAGGTTGAGCTGGACGGTCACGCCTCCGCGAACCTAGCCATGATGCTGCAGGCCCGCGGCTTCGAGATCGAGCGCAGGCTCGTCCTCGATCGTAAGGGCCGCGCCAAGCGCGTGAGCTGGGAGCTGGCCGGCGTGCCGCCTTCGCTGATCGAGGCTATGAGCAAGCGCTCCCAAGAGATCACGGACCTGGCCCGCGAATACCGCGAGCAAACCGGCCGCGAGGCCGTTGGGCCGAGCTGGGACGCCTTCGTGACCGGCAAGCGAGGAAGTAAGGGCCAACACACTCCTGAGGAGCTGCAGCTCTCCTGGTGGACCGAAGGCCGCGTTCACGACTTCGGCCCGGAGCAGGCCCGCGAGCTGATCGCCTCCGCCGAGACCCAGGCACGCCAGTACGAGCCGGTTGGCGTGAACAGCCCGCAGGCTGAGCAGTTCCGCGAGGAGATCCTCCGCGATCTCTGCCGCACCCACGCCTTGGTCCCGGAGCAAGAGCTCAACGGCCTGGCCATGCAGCGGGCCGCTGGCCTTCTCAGTCCAGCCACCGCCGAGCGCGTCCTAGCCAAGCTCTTCGCTGACGGCGATCTCCTGCGCACCACTACGAAGATGGTGACCACCCTGGAGGTGCTGGCCCAGGAACAGCGGGCCGAGCGCTCGCTCAAGAGTCTGCTCGAACAGCCACCTAGCCCGGCTGTGGACGCTGAGCAGCTTCAGCGCGAGCTGGATTCGGGGGAGCAGCGCAAGGGCCCTTTTGATCCCGAGCAGCGGGCAGCCATCGCGCTTGCTCTGAGTGGGGCGAGGTTCGTCTCCATCGCCGGCCCGGCCGGCACCGGCAAGGGGTATGCCAGCCAGGCCATGGTCAACCTCTGGAAGGCGCAGGGTCGGCGCGTCTTTGCGCTTTCGGTCGCCGGACGCACCACCCAGCAGGCAGCCCATGACTCGGGCGCCATGCCGATGACGCTGGACGGGCTCCAGGCCCGAACGGAGCACGGCATTCTCCAGCTCCAGGGTTCCGACGTCCTCTATGTGGACGAGGCAGCCCAGGTCGACCATGCCCGCTACGCCAACCTCCTGGAGACGGCCAACCGAGCGAAGGCCACGGTGGTCCAGGTCGGCGACGACAAGCAGCTCTCGCCGGTCGGACCGGGGGGCCTCTGGACGGTCTTCCACCGACTCGCCGCCCAACGCAAGCTCGCCGTTGAACTGCGCCAGGTCCACCGGACTCGCGATCCGGCTCATGCCGCGGCTTGGACCAAGCTCCGCGAGGGCCGGATCGAGGAGGCCCTCACCTGGTACCGCGACCAGGGCCAGCTGCGCCTATACGACCGCCGCCCCGAACTACTGCAGGGCATGGTGGCCGACTGGTGGGAACGCAACCGGGAAGGCGTCATGATCGTGGACACCTCCAACGCCGAACGCGACAGCGTCAACCGGATGGCTCAGGCGAAGCGCCTGGAGGCTGGCGAGCTGGGTTCGGAAGCGCTGGCCCTGACCAACGCCCGCCAGCTCCATGTCGGCGATCGCGTGATCTTCGACGATATCCATTACTTCCGCGATGACGGCCGCTCAGTCCCAGAAAAGCGGGTTGAGAACGGCACCATCGCAACGGTCCTCGTCCTTCGGGGGGAGGCCGAAGGCGGCTACAGCCTTCTCGATTCAGAGAGAGCCTCGGCCGCCAAGAACGCACGCCTGAATAGGGCCGTGATCGCACTCCACGAACCCGCTGGCGACCGCATCGTCACGGTGGACGCAAGGGTCCCCGTGGAGCTGGCTTATGCCCGGCATGCTCAGAAGAGCCAGGGCATGACCGCCACCACGGGCGCCGTCGCTCTCAGTGCTCACACCGGCCAGCAAGAGCTGTACGAGATGCCCAGCCGCTTCGCCGAGACGGCGTCCATCCATGCCCTGCGGGCCGACCTCGCCGACCTGGGCGCCGACGTCGACCGCCTGGAGAACCGCCAGCTCGATCTTGCGATCGAGGGTCGTTCAGCCGAGCTGCCAGCCGAAGCAGCGGCGCGGCAGACCGAGCTGGCGCGGCTGCTTGCGGACATCCAGTCGCCGGCGGAGCCGGCCACCATCCCGGAGGGAGCCACGCCCTGGGCAGAAGTCCAAGCCGACCTCAACCGCGCCAAAGCTCAGCTCGAAGCCCGGGAGACGGTGAGCATCCGAGAGATTGCTAAGGAGGCGCTTCGACACCAGCCCAAGCAGGCCATCGCCGGCAAGAAGATGGACCATGCGGCAGAGCCAGCCTCGGACCGCCAGATGCGCGCCAGCAGCTACGAAACCCACGAGCCGAGTCGCTGGCAGAGCCAGCAGACAGCGCTCGACGCTGACCGGGCTCGCATAGAGCGCATGCGCCAGGAAGCGATCGCCAACCGGCCTCAGCAGGCCGAGCCTCCCGGCGAGATCCGACAGGCGGCGGTAGAGCAGATCCAGGCCAAGCTGGAAGCCAGCAAGACCCAGCCCGAGGTGCCTCAGCCGATGCCAGCCCGGACGGCCAAGGAATCGGTGGCACGAGACCAAGCCTCCCGGAGCCCGCGAGAGGCCCTCGCGCTCTACCAGTCGATGGGCCGCGTCGAATACGCAGCGAGCCCCGAGCTGACCGCTGTCGAGCGCGCCCTCGCTGGCCGACACAGCCTGCTCGTAGCCCAGGACGCCGCTCAGGCCGAGCGTTTGCGGAGCCTCCTTAAGACCGCTGAGCAAGCCCGACAGGCGGCCGAGGCTGACCGGAGCCCAGCGGACACCGCTAGTCAGCCCACTACGACCCAACAGGAAGCCCACACGACCTCTGAGCCCACTGTCCAGCCTCGTGTGGCGGAGGCCGCCGAGCTCTACCAGGAGCGCGCTCAGAGCCGCTCGCAATGGATGCAGGCTGCTCCTCCCGAGGAGCGCCATCGGGCCGAACCCTCAGCGCCGGAGCGCGGCGTTGTGGTGATCAACGACTACACGGATCGAGCTGCCCTGGTGCGCGGACTCTCAACGGTGGCGGAGGCCGAGCTGGTGACCAACCAGCCGACCAATGCGGATTGGATCGCCATCAACCCCCGGGCGCGGGAGATCACAGGCC
>JALZAW010000316.1 GCA_030948155.1 Candidatus Dormiibacterota bacterium
TCTTGAAGCGCGGCATGTCGTCGACCATCGAGGAGTGGCTGCTGGCCGCTGAGTACATCCTGAGCCAGGGCAATCGAGGGGTGGTTCTCTGCGAGCGGGGGATTCGGACCTTCGAGACCTCAACCCGCTTCACGCTCGACCTCAACGCAGTGCCGATGGTGCGGCAGCTCTCCCACCTGCCAGTGGTGGTCGACCCCTCCCAGGGCACGGGCCGCTGGGCCCTTGTCCGGCCGATGTCACTGGCGGCAGTCGCGGCTGGCGCCTGCGGGCTGCTAGTCGAAGTCCACCCTCAGCCGGATCTGGCGCTGTCGGACGGCGCCCAGTCACTGGACTTCGAGAACTTCACGGCTCTCATGGCCGACCTGCAGCGCCTCCAGGGGGTCACGACGCCCCAGCCTGCGTAGGGTCCCGGCCCTAGGAATCTCACCGGGTATCGGCCGCCCGGCGGCCGCTGTGAGCAAGCGTGCCCAGTCCCGGGCCTGAGCCGCTCGAAGCCGCAGCCAGTGAGGTCCTGACCGGCCACCATCTCCGAGGCGGGCTCCGCGTGGCCGGTGCCGGCCTCATGGGGCTGAACGGGGTGGTCGGCAGCTTGTGTTGAGCGGTGGTGCCCTTGGGGTTGGGTGGCCGCTAAAGGACTCCTCGAGCCGTTCGACCTTCCCCTCGGCAACATTTTGCTGTGGTACTTGATGGTCTCGTAAGCACAGATAGCATATAGTACTGATCCGTCCAGTACCTAAACGAGCTCACGCAAAGGAGAAGAAGCGATGGCTCACCTGACGACGACCCCGGTTGCCCGGATGGCCAGGACAGAGTCCAGGAGGATGTCCAGATCGACGAGTCGCCTGCTCGCGGCCGGCCTTGTCGCCGGCCCTCTCTACATCGTGGTGGGCACGATCGAAGCCCTGACCCGCCCTGGCTTCGACCCCACCCGTGACGACTGGAGCCTGCTGAGCAACGGCGAGCTCGGGTGGATCCAGGTTGCGCTCTTCATCAGCACCGGGCTCCTGACCCTCGCCGGCGCGGTCGGGCTGCGGCGCGCGCTCGCTGCTGGCGGGACCTCAACCTGGGGACCACGGCTGGTCGCGCTCTACGGGCTCGGCCTGATTGGCGCCGGGCTCTTCATCGCCGACCCGGCTCGTGGATTCCCGCCGGGGACGCCGGCCGACGCCCATGTGATCAGCTGGCACGGTCTCATGCACCTCGTCAGCGGCGGGGTCGGTTTCCTCGGCCTGATCGCGGCGTGCCTGACCTTCGCGCGTCGTTTTGCGGGTCTCGGCCAGACGGGCTGGGCGGCCTATTCGGTCGCCACCGGCGCGCTCTTCTTCGCGGCCTTCGTCGGAGTCGCCACCGGTTCCCAGCCGGGCGGCCCGGTCTTGGTCCTGGTCACGCTGGCCTTCACGGCGGCGGTGGTGCTGGGTTGGGCATGGCTCTGCGCGCTGCTGGTAAAGGTGATGGTGGAGTCGCGATCATGAGGTTCCAGTCGATCATCCGCCTGACCGGCAAGACCGCCTGCGGGATCCCGGTGCCGGAGGAGGTGCTCATCGGCCTCGGGTCGAGCCGGCGGCCGGCGGTCCGAATAACGATCAACGGGTATACCTACCGCAGCACGGTGGCTCACATGGGCGGCGAGTACCTGGTCGGTATCAGCGCCGAGAACCGCGAGGCGGCCGGAGTAAAGGCCGGCGATGGCGTGGAGGTGCAGCTGGAGAACGACACCGAGCCCCGCGTGCTCGCCGTGCCGCCGGACCTTGCTGGTGCGCTAGACCGCGACGCTGGCGCCCGAGCGTTTTTCGAAGGCCTGTCCTACAGCTTGAAGCAGCGATTCGTTCTCCCGATCGAGGGAGCCAAGACGGCCGAGACCCGGCAGCGACGGATCGCCAAGGCGGTCGGCGCGCTTCGCGAGGGCCGGATCTAGGCGCATGGAAAGACCGCTGCCCACTCTCCCGCCGGCCGCCGACCGGGCCCGGGCTCCGGCCCGGCGCCGGCCCGGTCGGCTGACCAGCGCGGCCGTGATCATGGAAGCGGCCACCACCCTCTTCCTGCGCAAGGGGTACGCGGGCACCAGCATGGACGAGATAGCGGCCGTGGCCGGGGTGTCCAAGCAGACCATCTACACCCACTTCGCCGACAAGGAGCGCCTATTCAGCGACCTCATCCTGCGCAACGCCGCGCGTGCCGACGAGTTCGTCGACCAGGTGGGCGGGATCTTGGCTGACTCCCTCGACCTAGAGAAGGCCCTGCTCGAGCTGGGGCGCCGCTACATCGACCTGGTGATCCGGCCGGAGGTGCTCCAGCTGCGCCGCCTGGTCATCGGCGAAGCCGGCAACTTCCCGGACCTGGCCGAGACGTACTACCAGCGCGTGCCGGAGCGCGTGCTCGCAACCCTGGCCTCCAATCTTGGGCGCTTGGCAGGGCAGGGGCTCTTGCGCATGGACGACCCGATGCTGGCCGCCAACCATTTCGTAGCCCTGATCCTCTGGGTTCCGCTGGATAGGGCAATGTTCCACACCGAGCAGGAGTCGCTGGAACCGGGAAGGCTGGAGCAGCTCGCTGATGCGGGAGTACGCGTGTTCTTGGCCGCCTACGGCATCTCCTGAGCCTCTCGACAGTCCCGATCCGGCTTAAGGTGCAGGCGTCGGGGCCGACCATCCTCGTCGCCGTGCTGCTGCTGCGGCGGCCCAAGCGGGCAACATGAGGCGGTGATGCGGGTGGGAATCATCGGGCTCGGCCTCATGGGTGGCTCCCTGGCCCTGGCTCTACGAGAACGGCTGCCGGGCTTGACTGTGCTGGGCGAAGACGCGGATAAGGCGACGCAGCGGGCAGCACTGGAAGGCGGGTTCATCGTTGAGGGCGACCCGCGCCAGGCAGACCTTTTGGTACTGGCCTGTCCCATCTCCTCGCTGCGTCACGTGATGGCCACTCTGGCCGGCTTCGAGGGAGTTGTCACCGATGTCGCCAGCACCAAGGTGCAGGTCCTCGCCTGGGCCGAGGAGGCGGGCCTGGACCTGGTCGGCGGTCACCCACTGTGCGGCCGCGAGCAGTTCGGCCTCAGGGCCGCTCAAGCCGACCTCTACGACGGTGCGGCCTGGGTGCTGAACCGGGAGGAACCCGTGGTGGCTGATCTGGTCCGCTCAGTGGGAGCCCAGCCGATCTTCCTGACGGCGGAGCGCCACGACCGCGTGGTCGCCGGGATCAGCCACGGCGCCTTCCTCCTCGCGACCGCTTACGTGCTGGCGCTGGCAGACTCGCCTGACTGGGAGGATATGCGGCGGGTGGCCGGCCCCGGTTTCCGCGACGTGAGCCGCCTCGCCGCCGGCGATCCCCGCCTCTACGCGGACATCGCCGCCAGCAATCGGGGGCCTGTGGCTGATACCCTGCGGACGCTCGAGCAGAATCTGGCGGCGCTGCGGCACCGCGTGGAGGCCGGCGACGAAGCGCTGCTGAACGCTTTCGCCGAGGCGAAGCTGCTGCGCGATAGCTGGGCCGCCGAACATCCGGACCGTGGCCTGTGAGCACAGTTCGGGTCCGTTCCCCGCGGCGCCTGGCCGGCACTCTCCGGCTGCCCGGCGACAAGTCGATCTCCCATCGAGCACTGATCTTCAACGCCATCGCCCACGGCCGCGCCCAGGTGCGGGGCCTCTCGCCGGGGGCTGACGTCGCCAGCACCGCCGGCTGCCTGCGGGCGCTGGGCGTGGAGATGGGTGAGGGCTGGGTGGAGGGTCGCGGCCTCGCCGGTCTGCGGCCGGCTCCCGGCCCGCTCGACTGCGGCAA
>JALZAW010000317.1 GCA_030948155.1 Candidatus Dormiibacterota bacterium
CCCGGAGCCGCCCCAGCGCTCGGTTCAGCCCCAGCGCGGCGACCAGCCCCAGCGCGAGCGTGGCGACGAGCCCGACGACTGTGAAGTACGCGGTGTTGAAGGCAGCTTGCTTGAACTTGTCGTCGCTGAAGAGCTTGGCGTAGTTCTGGAGCCCGACGAACGGGGCGCTCAGCGGGGCTGTCAGGTCGCCCAGGCTGAAGTCTGTGAAGCTCAAGATGAGCGAGGCCAGGATGGGCAGGGCCAGGAAGACAAGGAAAAGGATGAGATATGGCCCCGCGAACGCATAGCCAGTGAGGGTGGCCCGGGCACCCCGGCCGTGGCGCGCCGTCCGCGCCGCTCGGGGCGGCGCGACCGTGATCGGAAGCTGGCTCACGACTTATGGATGGACGTCGCCGCCTGCTGCATGCCGGCAGCAGCCGCCGCCGGCGTGACCTGGCCCACACTGGCCTTCTCCAGCCAATCGTTGATCTGGGTGTCGATCTCCGTCCACTCGGCGATGGCGGGCGGGGCCTTGGTGCTGGTGAGCTGATCGCCGTAGACCTTCAGGTTCTGGTCACCGGACAGCGCGGGGTCCGACCACGAAGCCTTGACCGCAGGCAGGTCGTTGATCGTCTTGAACCAGTTGATCTGCTGCTGGCTCTGGGTCATGAACTGAACCAGCTTCCAAGCCGCGTCGCGGTGCTGGCTGCTCTTGAAGACGGCGAGGTCGCCGCCGCCGGCCCAGGATGTCGAGGATAGGTCCTTGGGCACCCGCGCGACGGCCCACTTGCCCGCTATCTGAGGATCGTTCTTCTGCATGGTGCTGATCTGCCACGGACCCGAGATGAACATCGGCGTCGCGCCACTGGTGAAGGTCTGCGTGACATCGAAGCCCTGGGCCTCGCTCTTCGGGGTCAGGCCTTGCTGGAAGTACTTGACCCACTCCGTCAGCGACTTCACCGAGGCCTGACTGTCAAGCGTGAACTTGCCGTTCTGCATTACGTCGCCACCCGCGGAGTACAGGAACGGCAGCCATTCCTGGTCGTCGTTGCTCTGTAGATAGATTCCGTACTGGGCGCCGGACGTCTTGTATGCCTGGGCCAGCTTTAGCAGGTCGCTCCAAGTCTGCGGGGCTGAGGTGATTCCCGCCTTCTGGGCCAGGTCGGTGCGGTAGAAGACCGTTCGAGTGTCGACGTACCAGGGCACTCCTATCGCCTTGCCGTTGGCGACCACGGCCGTCCAGGCGCCCGGATAGAAGTCGCCCTTGTTCACCGAGCTGGGGATTTGATCGAGCACGCCGATCTTGGCGAATTCGCCCATCCAGGTCGTGCCCATGAGGCTAAGGTCGGGAGTTTGGCGACCGGCGACCGCTGTGACCAGCTTGTCATGGGCGACGGACCAGGGGATCGCGGTCACGTTGACCTTGATGTTGGGGTTCGCCTTCAGGAAGGCCTGCATGACGGTGCTGGTGGGCAGCTTGTCGCCTTCGTCCCCCATCGCCCACATCGACAGCGTGACCGGTGCGGACGCCGTGCCCGAACCACTCGATCCATTGCCGCAGGCGACAGCGACGGTCATTCCCACCAGAGCCAGGACCCACGAAGCCCGCGCCTTGTATCTCACCTGGGCACACCTCCCCGTTCTCGGCTGCGAATAGTGCCTGCCGGAGATCGATCATCGAAGGGGCTGCATCACCGTTGCGTGACGCCAGCGTGACGTTCCGAAGTCTCGGGCAGATCCTTCACAAAGTTGTCAAGCCAGACGCTGACCGCTTCGATCACCGCCTCGGCATCGGCCAGCGTGCGCGTGCGCTGGAATCCCGATGAGACGTCGCTGGTGAGGCGAATCTCGGCTCGCAGCGGCCTGACCGATCCAGCCTCCAGGTAAGCCCGAATGATGAGGAGCCCGGTGGCACCGTTGACCATGCCCCCACACTGAGGGCACCACCATCACCCCGGCGTGACGGAGCCGCGACCTTCGTCGATGAGCCGACGCAGCCCAGCCGTGGGCTCCATTCCGAGCTCCGCCCGGAGCAGGTCCTGATAGCGCTGGAACTCGTGCAGAGCCTCCGACTGGTTGTGCTCCGCCAGATGCACCCGGATCAGCGCCGCATGAGCGCTCTCGCGCAGGGGATCGGCTCTCACCGCCGCCAGGGCTGCGGCCGCCGCATCGCCATACCGACCCGCGGCGGCCAGCAGTCCCGCAAGCACCTCCAGCGCGTGCATGCGGAGCTGCCGCCAGTCCTCGGCCTCGAGGAGGACCCAATCGTCGTACCAGTCGGGCAGCAGCTCCCCGGAGAGGGCGGCTATCGTGGCTCCGCTCAGGTCAGCCTCGAGCGGCCGGTCGACGGCGTCCAGCAGGCGGTGGGCGAGCGCCTGCGACTCGCGCAGATCAACCCTGACCCTGTCAGCCAGGCGGAGGTCGTTCGGATTCACCTCTATCGCCTCCCGGACGGCGCCGTAGAGCCGCGCCAGAGCTGAACGGAGACTGGCGTACGCCCGGCCTTCGGTGACGTCCGGCCAAAGGGTCCCCGCCACCAGCAGTCGCTTGACCGGTCGCCCCCGGATGGCCAGGAAAGCCAGAAGGCGCTGCGATCCCTCCGCCAGTGCGACATGGGCGTCGCCTTCGACCAGCTCGAATCCGCCCACCAACAGGACCCTCGAGCCAGCCACGCCTGGCGGGGGACGGGTTGCGACCAATCCGAGCGGCCTGCCCTTGCTCATCGGCTCTGGTTCCCTCACGTTACGCCGAGTCGGGCGACGAGCATTCCGGCAGTCGAGCTCGATCTGCGCGAGCACGGAGGGGAGGGAGGCTGCTAGTGCCGGAGCCGATCGAGCTCGGCTCGCACTCTCTCCAGATTGGCGTTCAGGTCGTCGAGCACCTAGGCGGCAATGCCTTCGCCTTCGATCAACAGGCCGAGTAGAAGGTGCTCAGTGTCGACGTGGTCGGCGCCCAGCCGTCGAGCCTCCTCGAAGGCGATCTCGATCACCTTCTTCACCCGTGAGGTGGGGATGATCTGGTGGACCTTGATTTGCTCGCTGCGGCCAAGGACCTTGTCCAGGGTCTGCCGAACAGGGCCGATCTCAACTCCGAGCCTCGTCAGCACCTGGGCCGCCAACCCCTCTTTCTCGAGCAGTAGGCCGACCATCAGATGCTCCGTACCGATGTAGCTGTGGTGGGAGCTCTCGGCCTCTTCCTGGGCCAGGGTCAGGACCCTCTTCGCGCGTTCGGTGAACCGCTCATACGGCGGGTGAGGCCCCCTCTTACGGCGGGGCTCGACGCCCGGCGCGGTCCCACCGGACGCCGCGAGCACCGTGCCCTGGGTCGGGTCCCGGAGCAGCCGGTCGATCTCGGACCGCACCATCCCCAGGTTGGCGCCCAGATCGTCCAGCACGTGCGCGGCGATGCCCTCGCCCTCGATCAAGAGGCCGAGCAGCAGGTGCTCGGTGCCAACGAAAGTGTGGCCCATACGCTCCGCCTCTTTGACGGAGAGTTCGAGGACCTTTTTCACACGCGAGGTCGGGACGATCCGCTCGACCTTGATCAGCTCGTTGCGGCGAAGGACCGACGCGATCGTCTCCCGGACTGGTCCGATCTCGACGCCGAGGTTGCGCAGCGCGCGGGCCGCCAGGCCCTCCTCCACCAGCAACAGCCCCAGCAGCACGTGCTCAGTGCCGATGTAGTTGTGCCCGGAGCTCTCTGCCTCCTCCTGCGCCAGCGTGAGAACCTTAGTGGCTCTATCCGTGAAGCGGCCAATCGGGTAGATGGCTCGACCCCCTCCCCAACCC
>JALZAW010000318.1 GCA_030948155.1 Candidatus Dormiibacterota bacterium
CCCAGACCAAGGCCAACGAGACCCTGGTCATCGTCCGCCGGCTGGAAGGCCAGATCGCCGTCCAGGAGAAGATCGTCGCCGCCACACTGCGGCAGCTCGACCGGACCAACCGCGACATAAGGTTCACGACTGCCGACATTTCCCGGCAGGTGGCGCAGCTGACCGTGCGCCAGCAGCTCCTGGACCAGCGCGTCCGCGCCCTGGCGGCGCTGCCGAGCACCGACTACGTCGAGCTCTTGGTGACGGCGCGCGGTTTCACCCAGTTCGTCGACCGCCTGATGCTGTGGCGGGACGTGGTCCGCAGCGACCAGAGCCTGGTCGCGCAGATGAAGCTGCAGCGGGACCAGGTCCAGATCCTGGAGGAGAGGCTACAAGCCCAGAAGCTCGAGCAGCAGACCCTCCTCGCGCAACAGCAGGCTCAGCAGGCGGCCCTGGACCAGCAGCGGGCCTCGCAGCAGGCCGCACTGGACTACCTGCAAACCCTGGCCGTTCAGTATCAGCAGCAGCAGCAGCAGCGACAGGCTGAGCTGGATGCGCTCAATGCCCAGGTGGCTCAGCTACAGAAGCAGTACGACCAGGAGGCCTTGAGCCTCGGGGGTGGCCACGGCCGCTTCGGCTGGCCCATCCAGGCGCCGATCTCGCAAGGGTACGGCTGCAGCGATCTCCTCTTCGAGTGGTACAACCCCGACTGCCCGCCTCCGCACACGTTCCACTACGGCATCGACATCGCCGGTCTCGATGGGGCGCCCATCGCCGCCACCGACAATGGGGTGGTGTCCTTGGTGAGCAGCTCAGGCTGCTTCGGCAACCACGTCGTGATCTCGCATGGCAACGGGTTCGCGAGCTGGTACGCGCACCTGAGCGGATTCGCGGTCCAGGTCGGCCAGCCTGTGCATCGAGGCCAGGTGATCGCCTATGAGGGTTCCACCGGCTGCTCCACCGGGCCCCACCTTCACTTTGGCATCTGGCACGACGGGGGCTGGGTGAACCCGATGCCGTATCTCGGGTGAAGCGCCGACACGGTGGTCGCTGAGCCGGCTCCCGGGCCGGGGCGCGTGAGGCGGCTGCGGCGGTGGGCCGGTCCGGCTGCCGGCGGGCTTGTGATTCTACTGATCGCGTTCTCGGCGGGGATCTGGGCCGACCAGACGTTTCCGGACATCATCCCCGTGCTCGCCCCGGGTCGATCGCCAGGGCGCGTTGACCAGGCGACACTGAACCAGGCCCAGCGCCTGGTGCAAGCTCAGTACTACGACCCCAAGGTGGACTCCACGAAGCTCACGGAGGGATCGATCCGAGGCCTGGTCACGTCACTCGGCGATCCCTTCAGTCGCTACCTGACGCCGCAGGAATTCAAGGACCAGCAGGCCGGGATCGCGGGCCGACACACCGGGGCGATCGGCATCTTCGTGGCGTTCGAGGGCGGTCGCCCGGTGGTCACGGGCCTGCTGCCCGGCTCCCCGGCCCTGGCCGCCGGCCTGCGCACCGGCGACGTGATCCTGGCCGTCTCGGGCCACGACACGGACGGGCTCGGCGCGGACCAGACGGCGGCGCTGATCCAGGGCCCTGCGGGCACGTCCATCAAGCTGCACATCCGGCGGGGCTTGGCGGAGCAGGATGTGACGGTTGAGCGGTCGAACTTCCAGAGCCCGACTGTCGTCTCGCACCAGTTGGCCGGCGGCATCCTCTACATCCGCATTTACCAGTTCGGCGACGCCACCCAAAAGGAGTTCGACCAGGCGCTGGCGGAAAGCCTGCCTGGCTCGAACGCGGTGATCCTAGACCTGCGGGACAACGGCGGTGGCCTGGTCGATGCCGCCGCCTCGGTGATCAGCCGTTTCGTCGCCTCCGGGGAGGCCTTCAGCCGTCGCGGCCGTGACGGCCGGGACCAGGTCACGAACGTGGACGGGAACCATCCGGCTGCGACGGAGCCTCTGGCCGTGCTCGTCAACGCCAACACCGCCTCCGCGTCGGAGATCGTGTCCGGCTCGCTCCAGGCTCACCACCGAGCGGAGCTGGTCGGGGTGCGGACGTTTGGCAAGGGCTCGGTCCAGGTCGATTTCCAACTCCGCGACGGCAGCGTCCTGCACCTGACGGTGGAACATTGGTTCCTGCCCGATGGCCGCTCCATCAACGGCGTCGGCATCCCCCCCGACGTGTCGGTGGCCCTGCCCGACCCGGCGGCGATGTTCGACGTGGTCCAGCCGCAGCTTGGCGAGGCCGGGGACGCGCAGCTGGCGGCGGCGATCAGCCTGGTCCAGAGCGGCCGGCCGTGACCAGACGAGCCTGGACGAGCCCGCACCAGCCCGATCCGTAGACTTTGCCGGGTTCCGGGCGGTTAGCTCAGTTGGCCAGAGCGCCTCGCTTACACCGAGGAGGTCGGGAGTTCGACCCTCTCACCGCCCACCAGGTCGCGCTCTGGATGAATTGGGAACGAGAGGGAGTTTGGTAACGAGATGGGCCGGCTGATCGACCGCTACTCCGTCGTGGCCATCGCCATAGCGGCCACGCTCTGGGCGACCGATTCCTACTTCCGGAACGCGCTCGTAGGTCACCTGAGCGCGCCCCAGGTGGTATTCGTGGAGGCCGGGGTGGTCGCGGTGATCTTGCTGCCCGCCCTCGTGCGGGGCTGGGCTGAGGTCTTGCGCCTCTCCACCCGAGGCTGGCTGGCGACGATCCTGATCGCGGTGGGGCCTCAGGCGCTGGCCACAGTGCTATTCACCGCGTCGTTCGCCTACCGGAACTTCGCCGAGACCTACGTGCTTCAGCAGACGCAGCCACTGATCGCCGTCTTGCTGGCGGGCGTGATCCTGGGCGAGCGCCGCCGACCGGCGTTCTGGGGTGCTCTGGCGCTATCCATGGTGGCGGTCTACATGGTGGTCTTCGCACCGGATCCTTCCGCCCCGCTCAGCGTCGTCAAGAGCGGCCGCGTCGAGGCCGGCGCCCTGGCCCTCGGGGCAGCCGCCCTCTGGGCCTCCGGGACGGTGCTCGGACGTTATGTCCTGGGCTCGATCTCGTTCCCCACGATGACCTCATTGCGGGTCACGCTGGCGCTTCCGGTTCTGGCCGGGATCGTGCTCGCCACATCCGGCCCAGCTGGCTTCACGCACTATCGCGTCAGCGACGTGCCGGCGTTCCTCGGGCTGGCCGTGCTCACTGGGGTGCTGGCCCTCCTGCTCTACTACCGCGCCCTGAGCCGGACGCCAGCCACCCTCTCCAGCGTAGCGGAGCTCGCCTTCCCGATCACCGCCACACTGATAGCCTCGGCGCCGGCGCCGATCGGGTTCGCCCAACCGATCTTCCCGGCTCAGGTGGTGGGCACAGTGCTCCTGCTGGCGGTCATCGTGATCGTGAACGCCAACCGCCGGGAGGTGATGGTCGCCGTCCCGCAGCCGATCGAGGCGCCGGCACCGGCCTAAGCCGGGCTGGCGCCCAGGTCATTGGAACGGAGGGCGGTCAGTACAATAGTCGGCCGGGCCGAGGTAGCTCAGCTTGGTAGAGCACCGCACTGAAAATGCGGGAGTCCCCAGTTCAAATCTGGGCCTCGGCACCAGCTCGATATCAGCCGCCGACGCCCTTCGGCCTGTTACTCCGATGACTGCCGGGCCTGATGCTTCGTCACCGGGCGACTACGAATTTCGAAGCTACTACCTCGTTAAGTTGCGTCGATACTGACGGCATGCGCGAGATCCTGGCCGGACCCCCAGGTTGGCGATCGTTCGTTGGTTTCGGGGCGCAACGTCCGTGCCGGCGGAGACCGTCCAT
>JALZAW010000319.1 GCA_030948155.1 Candidatus Dormiibacterota bacterium
TCCGGGGCGGTCCCGAGGCCGTCCGGCCGTTCCAATCCAGCGTTGCGCGAGGATCTGGTCTACGGGCGCAACGCAGTGCTCGAGGCCGCGCGGGCCGGGAGGGTGGCGACGATCTACATCTCAGATCGGGCAGTCGGCGACACCAGGCTGGAGGAGCTGCGCGGATTGGGCGCTGTGCGAGAGGTGCCTGTCGAGCGCCTGGAGGCGATGAGCCAGGGCGCCCATCAGGGGGTGGTGGCCGTGCTGAAGCCGCGGCGCTGGCTCACCCTGGCGGAGCTGCTCGTGCGAAAGCCGCAGCTGCTGCTCGCGCTTGACGGCGTGGAGGACCCGCAGAACCTGGGCGCGATCCTGCGCAGCGCGGAGGCCGCCGGCTGCGAAGGCGTGATCCTGCCTGAACATCGGGCGGCGCCGCTTAGCGGCGCTGCCGTGAAGGCCAGCTCGGGGGCGAGTGAACATCTGGCGCTCTGTCGCGTGCCCGGTCTTCCCTCGGCGATAGCTGAGGTAAGGCGGGCCGGGCTTTGGTGCGCCGCTCTCGATCCCCGCGGCGACCAATCGCCCTGGGACTTCGATCTCCGTCAGCCGGTCTGCTTGGTGGTCGGCGGGGAGGGCGCCGGTGTGCACCGGCTGGTGCGAGAGCGCTGCGACGTGAGGTTGAAGCTGCCCATGCGGGGCAGGGTGGCGAGTCTCAATGCCAGCGCGGCGGCGGCGCAGCTGCTCTACGAGGTGACGCGCCAGCGTCTCCAGCCGGCACAGCCGTGACCCCAGGTCTCCGGCCCGGCTGCGGCGAATGAGGCGGACTCGAATCGTCTGTACGCTGGGACCGGCCAGCTCGAGCTCGGCTGTCGTGCGGCAGATGGTGGCGGCCGGGATGGACGTCGCCCGCTTCAACTTTTCTCACGGCGAGGCCGACAGTCATCGCCGGGCGGCTGCGACTGTCCGCGAAGCCGCGCTCTTACTCGGCCGCCACGTCGCCCTGCTGCAGGATCTGCAGGGACCCAAGATTCGGACGGGACGGCTCTCGGAGCCGTTTGTCCGCCTGAGCCGGGGCAGGCGGCTGACGCTGACTGCTGAGCCGGTGGTGGGCACCGTCGAACGGGTCTCGGTCAGTCACCCAGAGATACTGGCGGCCCTGCGACCCCGCGACAGGGTGCTCCTGGCGGACGGCCAGATCGGATTGCGCGTTGAAGCCAACCAAGGGAGCGAGGCGCGCTGCGCCATCGTCCGCGGTGGCTTGCTCGGCGAGCGCAAGGGAATCAGCGTGCCCGGCCGGGGGCTCGAGCTGCCAGCCCTCACTGAGAAGGATCACTCCGACCTCCGGGTTGGTGCCGAGATGGGCGTGGACTATGTAGCCCTTTCCTTCGTCCGCTCCCCTTCCGATGTCGTCGCCTGCCGGCAGGCGCTTGACGCTCTGGGGCTCAAGACGCCGATCATCGCCAAGCTCGAGCGGGCCGAGGCCCTGCGCAACCTGACAGCGATTCTCGCCGGCGTGGAAGGGGTGATGGTTGCCCGGGGTGACCTGGGGGTGGAGTTACCCCTCGGCGCGCTGCCGCCCGCCCAAAAGGACATCATTGAGCGCGCCAACCGCTCGGGGGCGCCTGTCATCACAGCCACTGAGATGCTCGAGTCGATGGTCACCAGCAACCGGCCCACCCGGGCCGAAGCGTCCGACGTGGCCAACGCGATCTGGGACGGTACAGATGCCGTGATGCTTTCCCAGGAGACTTCGATCGGCGCTCACCCGGTGGAGGCCGTTCGTGCAATGGCCAGGATTTGCCTGGCCGCGGAGGGCCATCCCTCTTATCAACGCAACCCCGCCGCCTGGCAGGTCACCTCGATCGGCGGTGCCCTGGCCCAGGCCTCCGCCGTCATTGCGGTCGAGCTGAAGGCGCGAGCGATAGTTGCCTTCACTGAGTCGGGCACGACGGCTCGGCGGGTGAGCAAGGCGCGCCCCAGCACCCCCATCATCGGCGCCAGCCCCCACCCGGAGGTCCTACGCCGAACGGCGCTCTATGCGGGGGTCCGGCCGTTGCTCGTGCCCCAGGGCGAGGACACCGACGACATGATCGCTAAGGCGACCGACGCCGCCGTGGCGGCGGGGCTGGTGAAGCGGGGCGACCGCCTTGTCTTCGTCGCTGGCGTCCCCGTAGGTCAGGCGGGGGTGACCAACCTGGTCAAGGTGGAAGTCGTCGGCTGAGATCGACCAAAGCCTCGGGGCGGCCGACGTCATGCCTTAGGCTCAACCGTCGTGACTGAAGAACTGGAGAGAGCTGCCGGCGGACCTGAGCCGGAACCGCCGGCTGCCGAGCCCGAACGGCGCCCGATCAAGCGGGCGCTGGTGGTGGCGGCGCACCCAGACGACCCGGAGTTCGGCTTCGGGGCGACGGTGGCCAAGCTCAGCGCCGAAGGGGTGGAGGTCGTCTACTGCGTGTGCACCGATGGCTCGCAGGGCGGCGAGGATGCAAGCGTTCCCGATGAGAAGCTGACCGAGCTGCGCTACTCCGAACAGTGGGCAGCGGCTCGTGTGCTGGGCGTGAGGCAGATTCGTTTCCTGGGCTTCCGAGACGGTCACCTGGAGCCCAGCCTGGAGCTGCGCAAGGCGATTTCCCGGGAGATCCGCCGCTTCCGCCCCGACCTGGTGATGACTCATACGCCCAGCCGGGCGCTCACCGTGCCCATCGGCGCCTCCCATCCTGATCACCTGGCGGTGGGGGAGGCGGCCCTCTCAGCCGTCTACCCCGACGCCCGCAACCCCCGCGCGTACCCAGATCTGCTGGCCCAGGGTTTCGAGCCCCACAAGGTGGCTGAAGTCTGGCTCCCGAGCTTCGAGACTCCCAACCACGTAGTTGACGCCAGTGAGTTTGCCGAGAAGAAGATTGAGGCGATCCTCTGCCATGCCAGCCAGTTCCAGAAGCCAGGCATGGAGCCCGATGCGCCGGGCAAGTGGGTGCGGGAGCGGATGGGCAAGATCGGCGAACAGCACGGCTTCAAGTACGCGGAGGCGTTCATGAGGCTGGAGACGGCTTAGGACTTCCTGGTCAGAGCTGGTTCACTCTGATCTCGTCCGGGCGGGGTACCCGGGTGGTCGCGAAGCCGGCCCTGCCGAGTAGACGAGCGAAGGTGATAGCGTCTCGGATAGCGCAGCCGCGGGGATCGTTGTTGAAGTAGCAGAAGACGTCCTCCTGCCTCCCCCAGAGTCGACTCAACCTGTCTACCCAGGTGCTGAGAGCGCGCTCGCCATAGCAGGGCGGCGGAGTCGCCCTTCCCTCGTGGAATCGGAGGAAACCCCAATCCGCTGTGCGCCATTCTGGCGTCCTTCGGCGCGGCGAGTCCACCAGGCAGAGGGCGGCGCCGTGGCGCTCGAGGAGCGCCCGCACCTGAGGCTGGTACCAGGAGTCGTGCCGGAACTCGACCGCCACCCGCACGCCGGCGGGAAAGCAAGCAAGGGTTTCCGCCAGCCGGCCGGGTTCGGCGGTTAGCTGGGGAGGCAGCTGGATCAGGATGGGACCAAGCTTCCGGCCGAGGCGGCCGGCCCGCTCCAAGAAGAGTCTCACCGGCTCGCCCGGGTCGCGCAGGCGCTTTAAATGAGTGAGGTAGGAGCTCATCTTGGCAGCCACCACAAAGTCGGCGGGCGTACCGTCCCGCCAGCGCTCAAACGACTGGGCGGCCGGCAGACGATAGAACGAGTTGTTCAGCTCAACCGTCTGGAAGCGGGCTGCGTAGTGGTCGAGCCAGAGCCGCTGGGCGAGACGTGGGGGATAGAA
>JALZAW010000320.1 GCA_030948155.1 Candidatus Dormiibacterota bacterium
TTGATCCCAAGCGCTTGCGCTTTGGAGTCCTGGCCGCTCGGCATGCCGCCAAGAGGGGCCGCGAAGCCGCCAGACGGAATCGAGCCGCGGGGAAAAGCGCAGCCTGACACTCGGACCATAAAGCTTGCTGAGGGCTTTTGGTAGACTGAGCCAGCGCCGGTCCGACGGACCGGCGTTCTTTTTTGGGTTGCCGGAGGTCCCGCATGAGCAGCACCGTTGAACTGATTCCGCTCTTGAACATCGTGCCGCCGGAGAACTTCGAAGTCGGCCCGGGCTTTAACGCCGTGGTCAACGAAGAGAGCGTGCATGTGCGGGCGGTGCTGGAGCGAACTGTTGTAGTGGAGCATTCAAGCGGTGAACGCACGGTCGTGCGCAAGGATCTGTGCCTGGTCAAGGAGGGCTCGGTGCCCTTCATTCCCGGCAACCCTAACGGTGGGGTCGGGCCGCGCCAATGGCGCCGGCTACCAGGTAAGCCGCCCCGCTAGAAGCGCAGACTGATAAAACTGCCGGCTGGCCCTTTTTCGAGCGCCGGAGGCCCTCAGTCCAGAAGTTCGTAGGCGGGCAGCGTCAGGAAGTCGACGAAGTCGTCGGCCAAGGCGACTTGGTCGAAGACTTTGCGAGCGTCGTTGAAGCGGCCTGCTAAGTACTTTTCGCCGTAGGTCTGATGCAGCTTCTCCAGTTCCTGGTCGGCGATCTCGCCCACCAGTTCCCGGTTCACCGGCCGCCCATCTTCCAGGCGGACCTCGTGCCGCACCCACTGCCAGACCTGGGAGCGTGAGATCTCGGCGGTGGCCGCGTCCTCCATCAGATTGTTGATGGCTGCCGCTCCGTTACCCCGCAGCCAGGACTCGATGTACTGGATGCCGACGCTGACGTTGAGGCGGAGTCCCGCCTCGGTGATGGCCCCACCGGCGATCGTGAGGTTGATCAGTTCAGCCGGCTCCACTTGGACGTCGGCGCGCAGCTTGTCGATCTGGTTGGGCCGCTTGCCCAAGACATCGTCGAAGCATTCGGTTGCCACCTGGACCAGGTCCGGGTGGGCCACCCAGGTGCCATCGAAGCCTGCCTCTGCCTCCCGCACCTTGTCTTCACGCACCTTCTCCAAGGCCACGCGGTTCACCTCGGCGTCCTTGCGGCTGGGGATGAAAGCTGCCATGCCACCCATGGCAAAGGTGCCGCGGCGGTGGCAGGTGCTCACCAAAAGCTCCGTGTAGGCACGCATGAAGGGGACAGTCATGGTGACCTGCGCTCGGTCTGGTAGCACCATGTCGGAGCGGTCGCGAAACTTCTTGATCACGCTGAAGATGTAGTCCCAGCGGCCCGCGTTCAGCCCGATGGAGTGCTCCCGCAGTTCGTAAAGGATTTCATCCATCTCGTAGGCGGCGAGGATCGTCTCGATGAGGACTGTTGCCCGGATGGTGCCTCGCTCGAGGCCCAGCGTCTCCTCCGCATGCGTGAATACGTCATTCCAGAGCCTGGCTTCGTGGTGGCTTTCCAGCTTCGGCAGGTAAAAGCAGGTGCTGAGGCCCTTGCGGCGCCGGCGGTCGGCATTGTGAAACGTGTACAGCCCGAAGTCCATCAGGCCGCCTGCGATCTGGTCGCCGTCAACGAAGAGATGCTTTTCGGAAAGATGCCAGCCCCGCGCGCGTACCAGGAGGTAGGCAGGATTCGGCTCCAGCTTGTATTCCTTGCCCTCTGGCGTCACCAGCTCGATGCTGCCCTCGATGGCCTCGATCAGGTTCTGCTGGCCGTCGAGGTTGTTTTGCCACGTCGGTGAGTTGGCGTCCTCGAAGTCAGCCATGAAAACCCTGGCGCCGGAGTTGAGTGCATTGATCAACATCTTTCGCTCGACAGGTCCTGTGATCTCGACGCGCCGGTCCTGCAGGTCGGGTGGCGGCGTCGCCGTCTTCCAGTCGCCCTCCCGGATATGCCTTGTTTCCGGCAAGAAGTCTGGGCGGCCGCCGCCGGCCAGCTGCCGCTCACGCTCCCGCCGGGAAGCCAGAAGCTCCTGCCGCCGAACCTCGAAGCGCCTGTGCAGCCCGGCCAAGAACTCCAGCGCCTCCGGCGTTAGGATCTCGGCGTGGCGCCCTTCAACGGGGCCCCTGACGTCAACTCCCTGGACCTCGATCATGCCTCATCCTCCTCGTCCCGTCTGCGCTGATCAGCCACGTGGCTTCGACTCTACGCGGCGGTCAGCCAACCCCGAGCCCGCAGCCCTGATCACTCTGACTCGGGCCGGCGCGGAGGGAGGGCGGGAGTGGTGCCGAGACCCAGATTTGAACTGGGGACACCTTGATTTTCAGTCAAGTGCTCTACCAAGCTGAGCTATCTCGGCACGGCGGACCATTCTAGCCAGGGGCGGCCGGCTGACTCTCGCCGGGTGGATGCTGGGCGGTGAGAGGTTCGAACTCCCGACCTCCTCGGTGTAAACGAGGCGCTCTGACCAGCTGAGCTAACCGCCCCGAGGCCCTGACCGCAGAGTCTACGGAGAGGACGCCAGCTGCAGAGCTTCGTTCAGCTGCGCGTCGTCGGCGTGGCCTCGCTCCGGCTGCAGCACGTCGAACATGGCCGACTTCTTGGCCAGCGTCACTGCGACGTCAGGCTGGAGTCCACTCTTGTCGATGGAGCGGCCATCAGGCAGGTACCAGCGGGCTATCGTCAGGTGGAGATCACCGCCGTTTTGGAGCCTGTAGTCGACTTGAACTGAGCCCTTACCGAAGGTCTTGGCTCCGATCAGGGCGCCGCGGTGGTGGGCCTGGAGGGATCCCGACACTATCTCAGAGGCCGAAGCGCTGTTCTCGTTCACGAGGATGAAGAGTCGAACCGCGCCGGCCGGGTGGTAACCGTCGACGTCGGTCCGCTGGACGCTGCCATTCCTGCCGCGCTCTTCAAACACCTCTCCCCGCTCGACGAAACGGCTCACCATCGCCACCGCCGCGCTGACCAGCCCACCCCCGTTCTCGCGCAGATCAAGGACTACGCCGTGGGCCGCCGGCAGGCCCGCCGCCAATTGGCTGTCGAATTCTTCCCGAGTGCGATCGCCGAACTGATATACGCGCAGGTACAGCACCGAGCCGGGCAGCGAAGCCGCCTCCACGCTCGGACTCTGGAAGTCCTGCCGCTCCACGCTCACATCCAGTTCGCCGCCACCCCGCCGCAGGTGAAGGGTCACTTGAGTGCCGACCCGGCCCTTGATGAGCGCGGAGGACTCCGCCGGCTTCAAGTTCAAAGAGGGTTTGCCATCGATGGCGAGGATCACGTCGCCGGTCTTGAGGCCCGCTTTCAGCGCCGGCGAAGCCGGCAGCAGTCCAGTGATGACCGGATAGCCGTCCTGGTAGTCAACATAGACGCCTATGAGTCCGGCATGGCGCCCCGAGTAGCTGTCCTGCTGCTGACGGTACTGAGCCGGATCCAGGTAAGCGCTGTAGGGATCGCCGAGGGCCTGCACCATGCCTCTGATGCTGCCCTGGCTCAAACTGCCGGAGTCCAGCTTGTCGTTGTAGTACTGAGTCCGCACGAGCCGCTGAGCCTGATTGACGCTGGCTTGGTCGAACTGGCCAGTGCCTGACTGGCCGGGAAGCACTGGAACTAGGTCGGGGAAGTTCTGATCCACCCAGACGCCGGCCGTGACCGAAAGCAGTACCAGCACCAGCCCGGCTACAGCCTGGCGCCACCAGCCGAGGCTGAGCTGTCGAAGGATTCTGAGCGTTCTGCCCTACGTCCTTGGCGTCACGCGAGATATGCCTGTGGGTTCACCC
>JALZAW010000321.1 GCA_030948155.1 Candidatus Dormiibacterota bacterium
ATAGAGCATCGAGGCGACGCCGTCCACCCTGAGCGCGTCAGCGTGGTACTCCTCCAGCCACCAGAGGGCGCTGGAGATGAGGAAGCTGCGCACCTCGTGTCGGGAATAGTTGAAGATGTTGCTGTTCCACTCCGGATGGAATCCCTGGCGCGGGTCGGAGTGCTCGTAGAGGTGAGTTCCATCGAAATAGCCCAGCCCATGCGCATCGGTGGGGAAGTGTGACGGCACCCAGTCCAGGATCACACCGATGCCGCGCTGGTGCAGGTGGTCGACCAGGTACTTGAAGTCCTGCGGCGTGCCGTAGCGGCTGGAGGGGGCGAAGAAACCGGTCACCTGGTAGCCCCAGGAGCCGAAGAAGGGATGCTCCATAACCGGCAGGAATTCGACATGGGTGAAGCCGAGCCACTCGACGTAATCAGCCAACTGGGGCGCCAGCTCGCGATAGCTGAGCGAGCGGTTTCCCTCAGCCAGCACCCGTCGCCAGGAGCCCAGGTGCAGCTCGTAGATCGACCACGGCTCCGCGGCTGCCGAGCTCTGGCTCCGCAGCTTGCGCCACCCAGCATCTCCCCACTCATAGGCGAGGTCCCAGACCACCGAGCCCTGGCGGGGCGCCACCTCAGCGAAGCGGGCCAGCGGGTCCGCCTTGTCCACGCGGTGAAAGCCGTGCGGTCCGACTATGTGGTACTTGTAGACGGCACCCGGACCGATCCCCTGCAGGAAGGCCTCCCAGATGCCTGAATCGCCGCGGCGCTGAAGCGGCTGAGCGCCCTTGTCCCAGCCATTGTGGTCGCCGATCACTGACACGTATTCCGCATTTGGCGCCCACACGGCCATCTGGGTGCCCCCTTGGAGGGGATGCGCTCCCAACTTGTCGGCCAGATGGAAGTGACTGCCCTCGTTGAAGAGATAGAGGTCGGTGTCGGTGATGAGCGAGGTCATGACCTCTCAACCAACGCTGCCAGGCCGCGCAGCGGGATCGACACCCATTCCGGCCGGTTGTCAAGTTCATAGCGCAGCTCGTAGAGGGTCTTCTCGATCAGCATTACCTCCAGGAGCAGCTCCCTTTCGGTAGCAGCACGAGGCACGAAGGGCGCGTCGCCGGCGGCCGTCCAGTAACCGCGCAAGAACGCCTGGCTGGCTGCGGCGGCCCACTCCTGGCCGAAGCCGACCTCCGACGCCGCAGCGGCGTAGGCAAAGGAGCGCAGCATTCCCGCCACGTCCTTCAGCGCCCAGCGCTTCAGCCGCCGCTCGGGCAGCGGTCGAGCTGGTTCACCTTCGAAATCCACTATGACGAAGTCACCGCCGGTGAAGAGAACCTGGCCCAGGTGATAATCGCCGTGGCAGCGGATGCGGGCCGCGTCGACGCGCTCGTGAAGCAGAGCGCGCAGCCGTCGCTGGATCTGGTCCTCACCACCTATCACCCGATGAGCCAACTCCTGGGCCTCGCCCTCCATCTGGGGTAACTGCCTGCGCAGCGCCTGCAACGCCTGGGCGGTCAGCGTTCGCACCGACTGGTAGGTGGAACGCATCGACAGCATGGTGCTGGCCTCGGGTGCGAAGGCCGGGTCCTCTGGATCCGACGCGAGCACGAGGTGCATCTCGGCCGTCCGTCGGCCGAGCAGCTCCGCGTACGGCTGATAGCGCTCGATGGCGCCAGACTCGCCGCTCCCCAGCTCGTCCAGCACCTGACTCCAGGCATCGCCCCGGTTGGGTACGTAAGCCTGCAGCATCCCGAGAGTGGCCGTCTGATCTCTGCCGGATCGGTAGAGCAGCACTCCATACACCTGGGCAATGTTCCGAAACCCGGCCTCGGTCAGAAAGCGCGACATCTCCAGGTCAGGGTTGATGCCCGGCTCCAGCTTTCGATAGAGCTTGAGGATCAAGCGCTCGCCGAAGATGACCGAGTTGTTGCTCTGCTCGGCGAGGGAGAGCCGCGGCAGCAGTTCGCTGTCGGCGGCGTTTAGGCGGAGCAGGTGCGCGGTGGGCAGCGCCAGAACGTCGCCGTGACGGCCCCGAAAGCGACGCCGGCGGCCGATGGCATCCAGCAGGGCGCCATTGAAATCGCGCTCCATGAGCGCATCAGACGCCTGGCCGTCCGGCCCTGGTACCAGCGGCAGCGCGTAGATGTCGGCGTCATGGTCCGCAAAGCGCACCTCGACTAGCTTCAGCTGGGCCTTCGCCAGCGGAACTGTGTCGACTACTTGCACCTCCTTCACGCGGCGGCTCTTGGCCCCGAACCAACGCTGCCGCGGTAGGTACTTGGGCAGCGCCCGCACGAGCTCCGCGTCAACCAGGGAAAGCGCCGGCAGCGGGTCCTCCTCGTTTAGCTCCACGCGAGCCGGCTCCAGCGAGAACCAGTAGAACGAGTGTGGACCCAGCGTCAGCGGGTAGGCGGCATCGCCCACCGGGGGAAATTCGGTGCGGCCGAACATCTCCACCGGGATGAGGCCGCGAAAGGCTGACAGATCCAGGTTGGCGAACTGCGCGAAGCGGGATAAGTTGGCGACAACCAGAATCCGTTCGTCGCCGAGCTGCCGGATGAAGGCAAGAACCCGGCGGTTTTCCGGATAGACGAACTCGAACGTGCCCCGGCCGAAGGCCTGATGCCGCCTGCGCAGCGCTATCAACCGCCGCATCCAGTTCAGCTGCGACTGAGGGTTCGACTCCTGGGCTTCCACGTTTACCGCCTCGTAGTGGTATTCGGGGTCGGTGATGACCGGCAGGTACAGCCGCTGACGGTTGGCGGAGGAGAAGCCGGCATTACGGTCGGCCGTCCACTGCATGGGCGTGCGAACGCCGTGCCGGTCGCCCAGGTGGATGTTGTCGCCCATGCCTATCTCATCGCCGTAGTAGACGACAGGGGTGCCGGGCAGGGAGAAGAGAAGGCCGTTCATAAGCTCAATCCGACGGCGGTTGTTGTGCAGCAGCGGGCTCAGCCGGCGGCGGATGCCAAGATTGATGCGCGCCTCCCGATCCTGCGTGTAGGCCCTGTACATGTAGTCCCGTTCTTCGTCGGTGACCATCTCCAGGGTCAGCTCGTCGTGGTTGCGGAGGAAGATGGCCCACTGGGCGTTCTTCGGGAGAACCGGCGTCTGCGCCATTATGTCGACGATGGGGTAGCGGTCCTCCATCCGCAGCGCCATGAACAGGCGCGGCATGACCGGAAAGTGAAAGGCCATGTGGCACTCGTCACCGTCCCCTTCGCCGAGATAGGTGACTGCGTCCTCGGGCCACTGGTTGGCTTCCGCCAAGAGCATCCGGTGAGGAAAGCGGGCGTCGACGTGGGCGCGCAGGTCCTTCAGGAAGCGGTGACCTTCGGGCAAGTTCTCGCAATTGGTTCCCTCCCGCTCGTAGAGGTAGGGGATGGCATCCAAGCGGAGTCCGTCGATGCCCATCGCCAGCCAGTAGTCGACCACCTTCTTGATCTCCGCCTGCACCCGAGGGCTGTCGTAGTTGAGGTCGGGCTGATGCGAGTAGAACCGATGCCAGTAGTACGCCTGGGCGACCGGGTCCCACGTCCAGTTGGAGCTTTCGAAGTCCTTGAAGATGATGCGGGCGTCGAGGTAACGCTGATCGGTTTGGCTCCACACGTAGTAATCGCGGTACACGGTGCCAGGCCGGGCGCGGCGCGCCCGCTGGAACCAGGGATGTTGATCGGAGGTGTGGTTGCAGACCAGCTCTGTGATCACGCGCAACCCCCGCCTGTGCGCTTCGCGGACCAACTTGCGGACATCAGCCACGCGACCGTAGCCGGGAT
>JALZAW010000322.1 GCA_030948155.1 Candidatus Dormiibacterota bacterium
TGCTGCCCGGCAGCCTTGGAGTTCTGAGTCTCCCACGCCAGCTTATTCAGAGTGGTCTGCCGATGGGCCTCCAGGTCGACGGTCGCCTTGCCCCACTTGGACGTCCCTTCCCTGCCGTGCGAGGTAAGTCCATCGACGTTCGTCTATGCTCCTAGGCGGCCGCAGGGCCTCGAAAAGGGGGGCCCATGAGGATTAAGATGTCGCCAGCCGCGCAGCGGAGAAGCGGGCTCGATGCCAGGCCACATAACACCCCGGCATACCGGTGAGGGGTGCCAGATTCTGAGCACACCGCTCAGGCCTTGCTAACGCGGAGGCAGGTGGTTCGAGTCCACCGCGGCCCACCACGGTTTCAAGTTCGTTCAGGCCTGATAACACCCCTGAGCGTGCCGTGGATCCCACTCCCAGTGGCGCACACCGGTGCCAGGCCTGATAACACCCCTCAGGCCTGATAACACCGCCAACCTGGGGGGCCGGGCGGCAAGCACCGTGGCCACTGTGCGGACGTCGCGGGTCTCAGCGAGCACGAGTGACATCTTGGGCCTTGACCTCCTCCAGCAGCGACGGCGCACGGTGCAGCTCTCAGGCGAAGGCGGAGCCGTGAAACTTCGCTTGGGTCTCGTTCCCATCCCACGAAGCTGGTGAGGTAGATCGGCAGGTTGGACTCCACAGGCCCAGCCGAGACGAGCGTAGCAGTGATCGAGGGGGCCCGGGGAGGCGTGCCTCCCCGAGCCTTCGCGCGGAACGGGTTCCAGCCGCGTCAGCAGCTCGGGCCGCCGATCCGCTTGCAGATGGGTAGATAGTTGTCCGGGTTGGTATCCGTGGCAAGTGTTGCCTGCACCATGGGTTCGCTTCGGTCTGCCGCGTCTGGTTCCACATAGGGCTGGGTCCGTTCAATCGTGGCGGGTGCTGAGGTGTTGGACGGGACGCGGTCTTGGGCTTGGCTCCGCGGGAATTGTTCGAGCATTGCGGGCGCTGAGGTGTCAGACACGTGCGGCCTCGTGAACGTGGTTGACGTTGCGGAGTGACGGCTGAATGCTAGATAGCCGCTCAGTCCAGCTAGCACGAGAACCGCCATCAGAATCAGAGCGAGCGCGAGTGCGCGTCTAGGGATCGTGCGGATCGGATGTGTTACCTGCATTCCAGATTTACCTCCAGTGGGGCGATGGATGTTGGACGTGGTCCTCTCGTCGCCATCGACCGGTGCGGGCAATTGCTGGGGGCAGCCAGCTCGGCACTCTGAGTGGAGCTGGCTGAGCGGCACCTGCTTGTCCCAACGTCTCCCGGCGGCTGCGGAAGGAGCAGCCGCCTTGTCACCATCACACTCTCTCGTTTCATCTCGCGGTCTCCGGCTTTGACTCGATGTTGGCTCTGAGCCCGTTTCCCGTCGTCCGTATCTGTACGGAGACCGGTACGGAAAGTTCGAGCAGACGCCAACGCGGGCCTGAGGTAGAGTGCGATCGTGAGCGGGCAGGTTAGAGCCCGGACTCCGCTGGCTGGCCGCGGCTCCGAGATGGCTGAGCTCGACCTAATGTTCCGAAGGTCAAGCCGCGGGGAGTTTCGCTGCGTAGTCCTCCACGGCGACCCGGGTGTCGGGAAGTCACGCCTCGCCGCCGAGCTCCTCGCCCGCTATCAGAGCCGTGCCGCGATCTTACGAGCCCGCGGTCACATGTTGGGCGCAGCGGCCTCGTTCGGGCTTTGGGCCGAGCTCTTCGACGGCTACCTCCGCGGGCGTGCGAGCGATGAGGTGACACGGCTGTGCGGCGGATTCGTCGACGACGTCGCTGGCCTGCTACGTACCGCCGCGACGGTTCGGGGGTCCTGGAGGGGCGACGTTCCCTTGATGCAGATCCGTGAAGCTCTCGCGGTCCTGCTGGGCAACTTGAGTCGGACGCGACCGGCGGTTCTTCTCCTCGATGACATGCATCTGGCGGACGCGTCCTCATGGGACTCTCTGGGGTACCTGGCCCGCAACCTGGCAGATGCTCGGGTGCTAGTGCTTGTCTGTGCCCGACTGGACGAACTTGTCGAACGCTCAGTAGGCCGGCACGTGCTGTTCGGGCTCGAGCAGGACGACGTACTGTCGCGCATCGAGCTGCAACCTCTGGAGGCAGCTGACATCCGCGAGCTAGCTGAACGGGTGCTCGGGCGTCCCTCGGTACCACGCACTCTGGTTGAGTGGCTGTTCGACGAGTCGCAGGGGAACCCGCTGTTCGCCGTCAACCTCCTCGACGCGCTACTCGAGGAGGGCGCCGATCTCGGGGCGCCCAGCCTGACCAAAGTCCCCCAGGCCTTGTCCGCTCGAGTTGCTGCCCGCGTGGAGGCGCTCGAAGGCCCTTGCCGCGAGATACTCGAACTGCTCGCGGTCGTCGGGCGGCGAATCCAGATGGTGGACTTACAGTCGCTTTCGGCCCTGTCGCAAGACGACCTCGCGACAGCGGTCTCGGCTCTGGTCGAGGCCCGCCTTGCGCTGAGGCGGGATGAGGAAGCCGACCTCGTGTGTGAGATCAGCCACCCGCTGATCCAGGAGGCGATCTACGAACGTCTCGAGGCGCCGCGACGGCGGGCGCTGCACCAGCGAATCGCCCGTGTACTGGCCGAGTCCGGCCGCCTCGGTGAGGCCGCCTCGCATTACGGGCGGTGCGCCCAGCCTGGAGACTCAGAGGCAACCAACGTGCTCTTACGAGCGCTGCGCGAGACATGGGCGAGGCAGACACTCGCGGAGGCCTTCGTCATCCTCGGATCGCTGGTTGACCTATTGCCCTCGGGGGATGACCGCTGGATTCAAGTGCTCGATGCTCTACCGCCCAACGCCGAGTGGGCGTCGGCAGAGAGTCAGATGGACTTCGACATTGGCGCTGG
Source organism: Candidatus Dormiibacterota bacterium (assembly GCA_030948155.1). Lineage (GTDB taxonomy): Bacteria > Chloroflexota > Dormibacteria > Dormibacterales > Dormibacteraceae > Dormiibacter. The sequence continues at coordinate 2,860 of JALZAW010000322.1, forward strand.
CGTGCTGGCGTTTCGGGAGATCGAGAGGGTTCTTCAGCAGGGGAACGCAGAATCCGTTGATCCCAGACGGCTGGCGCTGGTGAACGCCTACCTCGCCGGGCTGCTCGGCTGGTGTCTGGGAGAGTTGACCGAGGCGGCTGCAAGAGCTGCAGCGGCTGTCGATCTATTTCGGGGGGCGGGAGATGAAGACCGATCTCTGGCGGCCGGTTGCAAACTGGCGTGGATCGAGGGGCTGGCCCGACGGTACGGGGCTCAGGAGAGAGCCATCCGAAGTGTGCTCGCGGCGGCTGAGGCGGCTGCTAGCCACAAGGTCATCCTCACAGCTCTTGTGGCGCTGGCAGCGACAGCACTCGTCCGCGGGAACTTTGACGTAGCACAGGACTCGTTGGAGCGCAGCATCGCGCTGACCCAGGCCGAGCAAAATCCCCCACGGCTGCGCGTGAGCCTGGCCGTCCTCGGCGAGACCCTGGCACTCCGTGGCGATCTCCACCGAGCACGGGAGGTGCTCAGGGAGGCCAACGCAGTCCGGTGGGCAGCGGGAGGCGTCGTGGCGGTCGCCGAGGAATCACCGACCGTCATCGAAGTGTCCATACGGCTGCAGTCGGCCGCGGGCGACTTCGTGGCAGTTGCGGAGGAAGCTCCCAGAGTCGCTGCGCTGCTCCCTCCGCAGCGGCAGGCCTGGCTCCTGGCATGCGCGGCAGCAGCGGCCGCAGAGGTCGGTGACCTGGCAACCGCCTATCACCATCTTGAGGCATGCGAGCCGATACTCGGACGGCAGCGCATCTGGATCATGAGCGATCAGTACGATTGGGCGGCCGGACGGGTCGCACTTGCCGCTGGCGCATTCGACGTCGCGACGATGCGCCTGGAGGTCGCAGCGACGGCACTCCTCGACAC
>JALZAW010000034.1 GCA_030948155.1 Candidatus Dormiibacterota bacterium
CAACCGCGGGCCGAGACACGTTTCCACCGGCCTGTCACATGATCCCTGAAGTCACGCTCCGCGCTGAGCTCAGCGTCCTGTGAACTCCGGCTCCTGCTTTTGGAAGAACGAGACGATGCCTATCAGGGCGTCCTGACTCAGCGCCGCGCGGGCGAAATTCCGAGCCTCCAGCTCCAATGCTGCCGCCAAGGGCAGGCCCTCGCCCCTGTTCAGTGACTCTTTGATCAGCCCCAACGCCAAGGTGGGGGACCGCGCCAGCCGCTCGGCCAGCACTCCCACCGCCTGCTCCAGCCGCTGCGGAGGCACCGCCTGGTCGACCAGCCCGATCGCCTCCGCCTCGGCGGCTGAGAGCCTCCTCGCTTCGAAGAGCAGGGGCAGAGCCCGCGCTCTACCGATCAGGCGGGGCAGCCTCTGGGTGCCGCCGGCGCCAGGCATCATGCCCAGGGCTGCCTCCGTCTGACCGATCCGGGAGCGGCCGTCCTGGACCATGATCCGGTAGTCGCAGCAGAGGGCCAGCTCGCAGCCGCCGCCCAGCGCATGGCCGCTGACGCTGGCGATGACAGGCTTGGGACAGGCCGCGATGGCGGCAAAGCCGGCTGCGGAGCGAGCCAGCAGGCGCACCACCTGCTCTTCCGCGTCAGGCGCCTCACGGTCCAGGTTGCCCATCTCACTCAGGTCCGCGCCGACGCTGAAGTACCGCTCGTAGGCGCTCTCCAGCACCACCGCGCGGACCTCGACATCGGCGCCCAGCGCGGTGAAGGCGGCGGCCAGCTCCTCCATCAGTTGCGGCGCCACGGCGTTGTTGCCACCGCGGTGCATGACCACCCGGGCGACAGAACCCGACTTGCGGACATCTACGAAGTCAGGCACCTCAGGCGGTGAAGAGTGGGATGCCGCCGGCGATCTCCAGCGCGGCGCCGGTTATGTAGCCAGCCTCGTCGCTGCACAGGAAGGCGATGGCGGCGGCAACCTCCGACGGCTGCCCGAAGCGCTTGAACACTGTGCGGTTTCGGAAGCGCTCGTAGAGCGGGTTCACGGCCGCCGCGGCGCCTCCCGCTTCGCTGAGGATGATCCCAGGCACCACAGCATTGGCGGTGATGCCATGCCTGCCGCCCTCCAGCGCCGCCGTCCGAGCCAGCCCGATCAGACCCGCCTTGGTGGCGGCATAGCTGGCCTGTCCGAAGCCGCCCATGGTGCCGGCCACGCTGGACATGTAGATGATCCGGCCCCAACCGCGCTCAACGAGGTGAGGCCAAGCCTCCTTCGTGCAGTTGAAAGCCCCTGTCAGGTTGACGGCGATGTCGCGGTCCCACAGCGCGTAGTCCTGCTGCGGGATCTGCGCTGTGTGGTCAAGTGTGGCGGCGTTGTTGATCAAAATGTCGATGCCGCCAAACTCCTCTTTCACCTGAGCGAACACCTCTCGCACCTGCTCGCGGTTGGTCACGTCCATCTTGACAGCCGTGGAGCGCCGGCCGAGAGAGCGGATCTCCTCGGCGGTGGCGTGGGAATGCACCCAGCCCTGGCTGGCGGCGACCTGCGCCAGCACGCTGTTGGCACCCTCCGCTGTCGTTGCCAACTGCGGATCGTCCTCCAGCAGGATGTCAGTGATCACCACGTCGGCTCCCTGCCGGGCCAGGGTGAGGGCGTCCTCCCGGCCCAAACCGCGAGAAGCACCCGTGACGACGGCGACCCGGCCGCTGAGATCAAACATTTCCGCCGCCCTCCTTGACCCGCTTCAATCGTTGAGCCGGATGGTGGCGCGCCGGCCGCTGATGGCGCGGGCGATCACCAGGCGCTGGATTTCAGCGGTGCCCTCCCAGATCTGGTAGATCTTCGCATCGCGCATCCACTTCTCGACCGGATACTCCTTGATGTAGCCATAGCCGCCCAGCACCTGAATCGCGTCGACGGTAACCTGCATCGCCACGTCGGCCGCGAAGAGCTTGGCCATCGAGCCCTCCGCCCGCTCGAATGGCCGCCGGTTGACCGCCATCCAGCCGGCGCGCCAGATGAGCAGCCGGGCGGCGTCAATGCTGGTCGCCATGTCGGCCAGCTTGAAGCCGATAGCCTCGTGCTGAACCAGCGGCCGGCCGAACTGGTGTCGCTCTCGCGCGTAGTCAAGCGCGAACTCATAGGCAGCGCGGGCGATACCAAGCGCCCCCGCCGCCACCCCCGGTCGAGTCGCCTCCAGGGTGGTCAGCGCCCCCAGCGCTCCAGGTCCCGCAGCATCGCTCTCCGGCTCACCACCCAAGCGGTGGTCCTCCGGCACGAAGCATTCCTCCAAGATCAGCTGGGCAGTGTGGCTGGCCCTGACGCCGAGCTTCTGCTCTTTGCGGCCCATGACAAGCCCTGGCGTGTCCTTTTCGACCAAGAAGGCGGCAATGCCGCCGGGGCCTGCGGCCGGATTGGTGTTGGCGAAGATCACGTGGTAGTCCGCGATGCCCCCGTTCGTGCAGAACTGTTTGGTGCCGCCCAGCACGTAGCCGGGCTCGCCGCGGTTTGCTGTACGCCGGGCGGTTGCCTTCAACGCCAGCGCATCCGAGCCAGAGTCGGGCTCGGTCAGGCCCAGGCCGCCCAGCACCAGCCGCTCAGGATCGGTGAATTGCGGCAGCCAGCGACGCTTCTGCTCCTCATTGCCCATGGAACGGATGCCGGCAATGGCGAGGCCCATGCTCTGGATGCAGACACCTATGCCCGCACAGCCCCAGTGCAGCTCTTCGTTGAGGATCAGCTCCGTCAAGAAGTCGAGGCCCTGCCCCCCGTACTCCTCTGGTAAAAAGGCGGCCGGGCTGAGTCCCAGGCGGTGGGCCTGGCGGACCACCTCGTAGGGGAACTCCTCGCTCTCGTCGTAGCGCGCAGCCACCGGCCGGATTTCCTTCTCAGCGAAGGTGTGAGCGAGCTGGCGGATCTCCTCCTGCTCAGGGCTGAGGGAAAAGTCGAGGGGCATACGATTCTCCTTCGGGCGCCTTATCGGACAGACTGCGACGGATGACGCTCTGCGTCGCCCAGATTCAGGCGCCGCTCACTGGAAAGGGCTAAGGGTGAGTTTCAGGAGGGCCGCCGCGGGAATGGCTAAGGCCGCTCGGCTCGGACCGGCGTGGATTCCCTTCTCAATCGCCGCCCTCCCGGGTAACGGCAAGAGTGAAACCGACCGGCGGGGAGTTGAGCAGCGTCTGGTAAACGACGCAATAACGCTCCGTGAGCTCGACCAACCGATCGAGCTGTGCTGGTGGCGCACTGGATTCGAGCGCGAACCGCACCCGGATGGCGGTGAAACCGACAGGCACGTTTTTGCTGACGGCCATGGTTCCGCGGAAGTCGAGGTCGCCTTCGGCATGCACCGTGCCCCGTTCGATGGGGATCTCCATCGACGTGGCAACCGAGTTCATGGTTACACCGGCGCACGCCACAAGCGCCTGGAGCAGCATGTCCCCCGAGCACGCGGACATGCCGCGGCCGCCGCTCGCGGGGTGGAGGCCGGCTTCCAGCAGCGCGCTTCCTGTCTGGACCGAGCAGGTCAAGCCCTCCCCGAGAGCACCCTCAGCGCGCAATGTCACGAGGGCTGCGTCTGGCTCGCTTCGGTAACGGTCCTTCAGGGGCCGCTGGACACTGCGCAGCGACTCGCGATCCATCAACGATCCTCCTCTGGATTAGAGGGCGGGCCGTGACCAGAAAACCACCGGCACCACCAGCTCAGTCCGGGGTCGATCGCAGCAAAGATCACCCCACGATCGTTCGACGCGTCACCCATATTCGGCGCTCGCCTTGGACAGCACCGCCTCGCCGTTCTGGTTGACTGCCGAAAGCTCCAGGCCGCCTTCGACCGGCTGGGCGCGAAACGTGATCTCATCGCCCGGTCTCACCATGCCGGTAAAGCGGCACGAAAGGCGGCGGATGCGCCGCGGATCGCCAGCTTCCTCGACCGCCACGCTGGCCAATCGGCCCATCTGCAGCATGCCGTGCGCGATCACGCCGGGCAGGCCCACCGAACTGGCGAACTGCTCGTCCAGGTGGATCGGGTTGTGATCGCCTGACGCTTTAGCGTAGGCAGCGATCTGCTCCCGGGTGACTGTGACTTTGCGTTCCCTCATGCCGCCCCGCGGATGATGAAGAGAGCCTTCGAGCGGCAGATCGGTTCGCCGCCGCTGCTGACGGAGGTTTCGAAGCCTAAGAAGCGCATGCCCCGGCGGTGTTGATCGGAGACTATGCGGCCCTGCGAAACCACTGTTTCACCTACCGCGGGATGCCGGGTCCACTCGAACTCCTGCTCGGCATGGAGGAGTTGGGCAAAGTCCACAGCGGCGTCCTCATCCTGGAACAGCTGCGGGGTGGTCGCCCAGAGGGCGTAGACCGCTGCGAAAGTCGGCGGAACTCCCTCCGAGGGATCGGCGCCGACCGCCCGGGCAAACTCCTCCACCCGCTGGCGCTCGATCTGGACCTCAACCGGCGGGTACTCCCGGCCGATCAGGGGTGGAACTCCCGTGAGCGCGCCATCGCCTCCAGGTCCCGCTGCTTACGCTCCGCCTGCTCTCGGTCCGGGAAGAAGAGGAAGTGTCCGCGCCCGTGGACGTAGTAGCCCCCTCCCTGGTCGCGGGTCACCTTCACCTGCGCCAGTTCCGCGTCGTAGACCTGGCCCGAGGCGGACACCTTGAGAAGCGTCATGCCGAGTAGGCTACTCGCCGCCGCGTCAATCTGTCCTTGAGCCGCCGCAGGAGAAGTGGGCGCAGCTCGAGCCATGCTTCCAACGCCGCATCCTCAGCCGCTCCCGCCAGCTGCCGCGGGGCGTAGGCGGCCAGCGTGAAACGATCTGCCAGGCGGGCGGCTGGGCCGGCCGCTTCCGGCATCTCGCGCGCCAGCCTCCGGCCAAACTCGAGTGGCGTTTCACCAGGGGAACCGTGGATGCCTGCCAGCGCCGCCAACCGCCGCGTCCGGGACCAGGCGCCGTCAACCGTCCCGGGCCGGAGGTAGCGCGAGAGGAACAGGAGCCCCAGCGCCAAGAGCAGGGCCAGCAGCAGCAGCAAGAGCGGCGAGGCGGCCGGCAGCCGTGGGGCGCCCCCGGCGCCAGTACCTGCCACGCCGTTCAGGTTCGGATCAAGTAGGCCCGGCGCGATCCGCGGCGTGGCCCCGACGCTGCCATTGCCAGCGCCGGCGGCGTTGGGATCGCAGGCGATCGATCCGGGAGCGCAGCCGGCGCCGGCGCCGGCCCGCTGGATCGGAAAGTACTGGCCGTCCGGCGTGGGCTCGAACGGGATCCAACCGTAACTCGGAAAGTACACCTCGACCCAGGTGTGCGCGTCAGACTCCTTCACCACGAAGCGGTCGAGCTTCGCGTCAAAGGTGCCCGGACCGTAGCCGTTGACCAAACGGGTGGGCAGGCCGAGCGAGCGCAGCATGTCGCCCATGGCGCTAGCGAAGTACTCGCAGTAGCCCTGCTTGCCAGTGAAGAGGAAGTAGTCAAGGGGATCATCGTTGCCGGGCGGGGGCGGATTCAGCGTGTAGGTGTAAGTGGTCCGCAGGTAGGACTCGACAGCCTGGGCCTGGTCATAGGGATTGGTCTTGCCGGCTGTCACCTGCTGGGCCAGCTGGGTGATGCGCTGCAGGACCTCTGGTCGCCGGTAGCCCGGCGTGGGCAGGGTGGCTGCCTGGCTCGGCTGGTAGGCGTTGGAGAAGGCTCTGTAAGGTTCCAGCCAGGCAGGATAGTCAGTGGCGGCGGCGCGCAATTGATCCTCGCCGGCTGTCGAGTAGGTGGTGTTCACGTGGTAACTACCGGAACCGCCCTGGCCGCCGGCGCCGGAGAGGCGGTCAAGTGTGTAGAGGCCTCGGCTGGGAACTGGCTCGCCGTAGGCCCGGCTGGAATGTGCTACAGCCGCGCGGTCCAGTTTCTGCAGCTGACCCGTATAGAAGATGACGTCCTGTGCCGCGCCGGGTGGCTTCAGCATCTGGATCCGCACGGAGGCCGAGGCCTGCTCCTGGTAGCTCTCGGCGTAGGAGACAGCTGTGTCCTTGGCGATGGGCACCTGCGGCTGTACCACCTCGTTGTATTTCCATTCCGGACCGGCAGGGCCCCGACCGGTCCGGCTCAGGTTGAGACCACGGAAGTACGCCGGACCGGCGTAGGTGTTGTCGAACTTGTAGGTGAAGACGACCCCGCTGGTGCGCTGGATGGGTCCGCCCATCCTGACGTCGCTAGTGAAGCCTATCGAGTTGCCGGTGGCGCCCCCCGCTCCCAGGGGGACCGGGTGGTTCAAGCGTTCCTGCAGGTCCGCCCAGCCGCGAAAGGCTGAGTTCTGGAGGTCGATGGTGCGATCAGTGGTGGACAGCGGAGGCAAGAACAGACCCAGCAGTACAAGGCCGACCAAGATCAGCACCCCGCTTTCCCAGAAGTCCCAGCGGGCGTCACCGCTGAGGCGCACCTGCCGGCGCCCCGCCGATTCCAGCGAGCGCTGGTAAGTAGTCCAGAGCAGAAGGCTGAGCGTCAGGATGAGAAAGCTGAGCACATAACCGTTCTGCTGGTCGGGAAAGTTGAGGAGGTTGCCGGAGAAGACCACAGATCCAGGCGCCACGCCGAGCAGCGGCTGCCGCCAGCGCAGCGAGCACCAGGCGAGCCAGCCGCCGATCAGCCAGAAGCCCACATTCAGCAGGTACAGGTAGGAAACGTTGTCGAGCGCCGCCTCCCCGCTCAGCAGCCGCGGCCACCAGGCCCGGGTCAGCCCAAGCAAATCACCAGGGTCCGTTGGATGGGCACGAACCAGGGCGCCGTGGCTGGCCCACACGGCGACGAGCGGAGCAGCGAGCAGGCCGAACAAGAGGGCCACTCCGGCCGGCAGCGGCCGGATCAGCGCCGCGAGCCCAAAAAGCAGGGCGGCGCCCAGCGCCACCAGGGTAAGCGAGGTCGAGTCCGGCACCCAATTGGCAGTCACCGTGGAGTTCGCCAGAGCCAAGGTCAGCAGAAGGACCAGGCAGGCAGTGACCCAGGTGCCGCGCGGCAGCCGGACGGAGCTCCCGACGCGTTCAGACCAGACGGACTGCATCACGAGTGCTGACCAGACGGGAGAAGTCGTCGCCGCAGCGCACCACATAGAGCTCGGTCTCCGAGCCGAGGTCGAAGCTCAGGTTGCTGCCGGCGGCGCCGAAGCTGCAGGCGTCCAGGTAGAAGACTATCAACGAGGTGCCTGGCGCTCTGACGCTGTGCAGGCTGCCGAGCCAGGCCGGATCGGCACTGGGTGTAATTACCGCGACCGCCCGGCGGGGTAGCCGCCGCAGCTTCTCCCAGACGCTGGCGCGGGCCAGCGGCAGGCCCCCGTCCGCACCGCAGAGTGCGAGATAGTCGAGCAGCACGCGGTCCTTCCGGCCAGTCCGGCTGGGCTCGATCAGCGTCCCGCGATCGTCGGTGGCGATCAGGCCCACCTGGCGCCCGTTCTCCTGCACCTGGACGCAGAGGGAGGCAGCCAGGCTGACGGCGTATTCAAGCGTCGACTCCAGGCCTTCGCCATGATGCACGCTGCCCTCCAGGTCCAGCACCACCCAGACGTCGGCTGTGAGCGGCTGCTCAAAAGTCTTGCTCATGAGCTGGCCATGCTTGTGGCTGAGCGGCCAGTGGATGCGGCCGAAAGAGTCGCCCGCCACGTAGTCGCGGACACCGGAACTCTCCGGCGGGTAATCGGACCAGTTGCCTGTGCGGGGCGCGATGCCGGCATGCTGACTGGCCGGCACTACCAAGTCAGGCAGCGGCCAGATGCGGGGATAGACAAGTGCTTCGTTAAGTGCCGCGACCCGAATCTGGCGGCGGAATAAGCCAAAGGGCTCACTCAGCACGACCTGGGTCGGGCCGAAGCGTACTCGGCCGCGCTGCTTGTAGACGCCTTGGCTCGTCCAGTGCACTGGCCTCTTGCCGATCGAAACGACCCGACCTGGCTGGTAGTCTCGCAGGCCGCTCAGGTCCTGAACCTCGACCCAGGGTGCGGGCAAGCGGCTCTCTTTCCGCACGCTGAACGTCTCTTCGAACGGCTCACCGACGCTCGAGCGGCCGGCGTCGAGCGAACGGTGAAGGTGCACTCCGCGGGCCACCAGCCGAGGCCACGCCCAAGCCAGGAGGACCAGGCCGCCCAGGGCGTACGCGACTGCGAAGGCCGGCCTGATGGCTGTTAGGTAGGCGAGGAACAAGAGCACGCCGATCCCGGCCGCCAAGAGCACCCGCGTCATCGGCCGCCCCGCCCTGCCAGCCGCTCCGATGGCATCCCTCGGGGACCCTAGTGGTGCGGCCGGGGAACCGCTGACATCAGCACCAGCGGGTCAGGATTCGTAGGCCAGCTGGGGTACAGGTTCGTGCTCCAGCAGCTGGCTCAGAATCCGGCTCGCCGTGCTGCCCTGCATCTCCGCGTTGGGTCGGAGGATGATGCGATGACCCAGGACGGGCTCAGCCAGCGCCTTGACATCATCGGGCAGGACGAACGAGCGGCCCAGAACCGCCGCCCGGGCCTGAACGCCGTGAAAGAGGTTGAGCGTGCCCCGGGTGCTGGCTCCCAGGGCGATCTCACGGTGGCTGCGAGTTTTCTGGACAAGGCGGGCGATGTACTGCTTCAGAGCGGGCTTGACGTAGACCTGGCGACACTCGTGCTGCGCATCGCGCAGCTCATGGGGGGCGATTACAGGCTGCAGCTCGTCGAACGGTGACTCGACCTTGTCCTGGTCCAGCAGCTGCGTCTCCAGTTCAGTGCTCAGGTAGCCGAGCCGGACCTTCATGAAGAAACGATCGAGCTGGGCCTCAGGCAGTGGGAAGGTGCCCGAGTACTCGATCGGATTCTGGGTGGCCATGACCATGAACGGCCGCGGCAGCAGGTGGGTGTCACCGTCGACTGTCACCGTGTGCTCCTCCATCGCCTCGAGGAGGGCCGCCTGGGTCTTGGGCGTGGCACGGTTGATCTCGTCCGCGAGCAGCACCTGAGCGAAGACTGGGCCGGGCCGGAACTCAAAGTCATCCAGCTTCTGGTTGAAGGCGCGCACGCCCGTCACGTCGGAGGGCAGCAGGTCAGGGGTGAACTGGATGCGGCGGAAGCTGCAGTCCAAGGAACGAGCCAGCGCCTTGGCCAGCATCGTCTTCCCCACACCTGGCACGTCCTCGATCAGGAGGTGGCCCTGGCACAGCAAGGTGACCAAACACTGGCGGACCTCGTCGTCCTTCCCGACGATGGCGCGGCTCACGTTTGCCAGGACCGCTTCCGCGACTCGCTGGACGTCGTCGAACCCGGCGGCGTCTCTCAACGCACTCTGACCGTGGCGGGTCGGCAACTAGCGCACTGGCTAAAGCTGGGCATCTGTCCGGTCTCGGGATTATAGAACCGGAGCCGAAGCGCGCCTTGGACTCGAACCGGGCGTCCCGGAGGCTCAGCAAGCTGGGAATCCTGGGCAGGCTTGACTTACCGGTCGCGGATTGGGTAGGGTGACTTTCGACAAGTAATGCCCCGCGGCAGGGGCAAATCTCGGGGGTAGCATCGGTAGTTGGCGGTAATCAGTCGATTCTTCGCGCACGTCATCGTTTTGGTGGTGGCGATCTCATTGGCAGGTTATGCGACTGTGAACCAGGATTTCCGGTCCAGCGCTAACCTGCGGCTCGGCGTCGTCAACGCCCAGGGGTTGGCGCTGGGCGAGGGCGGCCAGAGCGGCAGCGTCGAGCTCGGCCGGTCGGGCACCATCGTGAAGCCGGCCGGCCTCCCCAACGGTCCCCAGCTTCAGCACCAGCCGATCCGCTATACGGCCAAGGACGGCGACGACATCTACTCGGTAGCGAAGCGGTTCCAGGTTTCCAGCAACGAGGTCCGCTGGTCCAACCCGACAGTGCTGGCCAAGAGCGACAGGATTGTCGGAGGCGAGCAGCTGATTGTGCCCCCCCTTCACGGGGTGGTGGTCACCGTCAAGGCCGGCGACACCCTGACAGACCTGGCCGCCCGTTATCACGCGTCCGCCCAGACCATCGCCGACTTCAACTACCTTCGGAGCGGGGACCAGCTGCCGGCCGGCGACCAGCTGATAGTTCCTGGCGGGATCGGCCCCCAACTCTGGCCCCGACGCTTTTCGGACGAGGCCCCCCACATGGGCACGTTCAGCAATTCGAAGTTCGTCTACGGCCAGTGCACCTGGTACGCGGCCAGCCGCCGCTACGTGCCCTGGACAGGTGACGCGCACGCCTGGTACGACAACGCGCGAGCGTTGGGCTATCCGGTCGGACAGACTCCCCAGCCGGGCGCTTTCATGATCACCTGGGAGAGCGTTTATTACGGCCACGTGGCTTTTGTGGAACAGGTCAACGAGGACGGTTCCTTCCAGATCTCAGAGATGAATTACAAAGGCTGGAACGAGATCGACACCCGATTATTGAGCCCCGCCGACTACAGCAAGGTGCACCTGATCGGCTTCATCTACTAGTCCCTGTCCTTCTGGCCGCAGCTCGCGCCAGGCGCTCCGCCCCAGGATCTACCGGAACGACGTCGCGTGCTGCTCGAGCCAGGTCCTGTAAGCGGTTGCCGGACGGCCGAGCAGCTGTTCAACCTCACTCGCGACCACGTCGGCTGTCCCGGCCTTCACTGCCGCGTAGTACCTCAGCTGGACATCGACAAGGGGCGGAGGAAGTCCAGCCTTGAGCAGCTGGGCCGAGAATTCGGCCGCGGGAATGTCGACGTGTCGGATCGGCCGGCCCAGGATGTTGGTCAGATCGGCAGCGATATCGGCAGTCGTCATCGCCTCCGGTCCAGTCAGCCGGTAGACAATCCCCTCAGGCTGGGGTGTTGTCACAACGCGGGCCGCGACCTCGGCGATGTCGGCGGGATCGATCAAGGCCACCCGGCCCGTTCCCGAGGGCACGAAGATCGCGCTGGCTGCGGCGATCGACTCGGCCCACCATGTGGTGTTGGTCATGAACTCGCTCGGGTGGAGGATGGTCCAGGCCAGGCCCGAATCACGTAAGAGGGCCTCTCCCGGAAGGTGCTGGCTGCCGCCGCCGATCCCGCCCAGCTCGGCGCCCAACGAAGAAAGCAAAACAACGTGGCGAACCCCGGCCCGCTGGGCGGCGCTCAACAGGTTGGCGTCCTGGCGCGGTACGTCTGGGCCCGGGGACAGGGCGAACAGCTTGGTCACCCCGTCGAGGGCGCGGTCGAGAGTATCGCGGCGGTCAAGGTCGCCTTGAACTACCTGGACGGTGCCGGCTTCGGAACGTTTCCGGGCTGGATCGCGGCTGAGAATCCGGATCTCGAGTCCCATGGCGACGAGCCTGCTCACCAGCGGGCCGCCAATGTTTCCGCCCGCGCCTGTCACTAGGATCAAATCGGTAATGATTCCTCCAATTCGCGGCACCGTCGTTCGAGCTCGGCCACGGCGTCAGGGTCTCGAAGGCCGCCCTCGCGTTCTCGCCTGCCACTGAAGTAACGTCCGGTGGCTTGTTCCAAATGCTGTGCGGTGGCCACCCACAAAGGAGTGTCCGCGCCTCTTTCGGGGCTTACGGCAAACAACCGCGCCGAGAGGTTGATGAAGGCTGTTCTGAGGCCGCGCGCGTTCCGGTTGAACCCGGTCCGGACAAAGCCAGGAGCTGCGGCATTGACCGTCACGCCCGTGCCCTGAAAACGGTTGGCCGAGCCCCAGGTGATCATGCGCAACGCACCCTTGGACTGTGCGTAGGCCTGATAGCCGTCATACGGCCGGCGCTCGAACTGAAGATCTGTGAGGTCAGGCTTCGTAGCGATCGCGGATACCACGTTGACCACCCGACCACCCCCCTCTGCGCGCAGAGGATCGGCCAGAAGACCGGTCAGGAGATGCGGGCCGAGGACATTGGTGGCGAATGTGAGTTCTACCTTGTCGGGGTTTAGGCGCCTGTCGGTGAACCAGGCGCCGGCGTTGTTGACCAGCACTTGCACGGAACCGAATCGCTCCTGAATCGATTGGACGAATGCGTGCACCGAGGCGGGCGTCGCGACGTCGACCTGCAGGACATGAACCCTGCCTTCCGCGCCCCCGGCGATCTCTGCTTTGGCTGCCTCCCCGCGATCCAAATCCCTCACGCCGGCAACCACCTCGGCCCCGAGGCGCACGAGTTGCCGCGCCACCTCCTTACCGATGCCGCTGCTCGCACCGGTGACAACGGCTATGCCGCGCCGAGAGTCGAAACTCGGACTCGCACCACTGGCCATCGCCGGGATCATAGTTCACCATCTGGCGACTGTCTATGTGCTAGAGTGCGACATACTTATCCAGGCGTCCAGACGGAGCACAAATGGACGTACTATCTGACATTCTGAGCACGGTTCGGCTAGAGAGCAGTGTCTTTGCGAATCTGCGCCTGGACTCGCCCTGGGGAATCCGAGCCGGCGCACAAGACCACTTTGCCTTCCACATCATCTCCCGAGGTCACTGCCTGCTGGAGGTCGAAGGAACCGCGCCGCTAGCCGTGCAGGCCGGGGAGGTCGTCTTACTGGCCCCAGGCTACAGCCACAGCCTCCGCGATCGCCCCGACTCACCCACTCTGGAGCTCGACGAACTCCTGGCTGGCACGTTCGCTGCCCAAGCGCCCGGCAGGCATGCCGCGGCGCACCTGATCTGCGGCTGCTTCCGGTTCCGGGACCTGCGCCACAGCCTGCTGGTTTCTGCGCTGCCCAGCGTCATCCACGCGCGTGACGCAGGCGGTGAGGTGGGAGCGTGGCTGGCCCAGACGCTGCGTTTGCTCAGCGACGAGTCAGAGTCCGCCCGTCCGGGCAAGAGCACTGTCGTCAACCGCCTTTGCGATGCGCTCTTCGTCTATATCCTCCGAAGCCATCTTGCCGACCTTCCAGCCGAAAACGCAACCTGGTTGCATGGCCTGGCCGAACCGAGAGTTGGAACAGCCCTGGAACTCATGCACGAACAGCCGGCCAAGCGGTGGACGCTGGCCGAGCTGGCATCGAAGGTAGGGCTCTCTCGCTCCGCTTTTGCAGTGCGATTTCGGTCTACGGTCGGTGATACGCCGATCCAGTATCTGACCAAGTGGCGCCTGGAAAGAGCCGCCGCCATGCTGCGCGACGGAGCCGTTGTCGAGCAGGTTGCGGCGGCAGCGGGCTATGAGTCGGCGGCCGCGTTCAGTAAAGCCTTCCAGCGTCATCTGTCGGTGCCACCCGGCGCCTACCGCCGAGCGCGCCCCTGAGCACCTGCTTGACCTCCTGCGATGGACGAAACATGATAGAGGTGTTAGCATTTTTCTCAGCGCACGAAGTGCCAACC
>JALZAW010000323.1 GCA_030948155.1 Candidatus Dormiibacterota bacterium
AGCCGCAGAGCTTGCGAAAGTCGTTCACAGCGTGGCTGGCGTGGGCTGCCGAGCCGCCCACGCCGATGATGAAGAGACGGCCGCCGCGATCGCGAACCATGGCCAGGTCACGGGCGACAGCCTCTACCTCGTCCGGAGCCAGCGCGCCCAGAATGGCCTGGGCTTCGGCCAGGTAGGTCTCGCTGAAGCGTGTCACGACGGCTCCGTTCCCGGAATCGAATAGGGCCGTGAGGCCTTTCGGCAGCTCGCGAACGTGTTGAGGCCGAACTTGTGCGGGAAGCATCTGATATCCCTGGGCAGGAAGCCGGCGCGCACCAACAGCGGCCAGAGGTCACGGGGGTCGTAGTACATCTTGTGGTCGTCGATCTCGTCCGGACTGTTCCCGAGCCGGAAGGCACTGAATTCGAGAAAGAGCTTGCCGCGCCAGGAGGGGACGTTCACGAGCAGCACGCCGCCTGGCACCAGGATCCTCTCCAGGCCCTGCAACACCGTCAGCGGCTCCCACAGGTGCTCGAGCACGGAGTTGCAGATCACAACGTCCTGAGAGCGGTCGGCGATGGCGCTGAGCGCATCCGGCAGCCAGCCCTGGATCGGCGTCACCTTTGGATGCTCGAGAAGCTCGGGGTCGAGTGCCACGTCAAGGAGCACCAGGCGCTCCACGCGGTCGAGGAGCGTTCGGGAGATCGTGGCACGGTAGCCGCAGCCCACGTCGGCCACCCTCCTTGCCTCGAGGTCTCGGACCGTACTCCGGATCCGCCGGGAGGAGAGCCAGACCCCGAATCTGTCTACCGGGGTGAGCTTGCGCGCTTGGCCATAGGCACTGCGCCGGCGTCTATCGATGAGGGCCATAGGTCGCCTGGCTTCGCATGGCGAGCGCGTGCAGGAGCAGGTTGAAGCCGAATGTGAGGAAGCTGCTGATCAGGAGGACCAGCCCCAGCACGCCCAGGTAAGGGATCCTGTCGGTGGGCGAAAGGGTGAGGGACGAGCGCAGGTAGTCCACGAGGAGGGCCAGGTCCAGCGCAAAGCCAACAACAAAGGCGGCCGCGGTCAGGAAGACCGTCCGGGTGTACGCGAAGACGCGCAGCCAGCGCCGCCGGGCGGCGCCCGTGTAGTCGTGCAGGACCTGGGCGAGACAGCCGACGTAGAAGCTCTGCAGTCCCACCACCGTCAATGTCAGGCCGAGCAGCATCCAGTAGAGCGAGAAGTGTATCGGTCCGACCGTGATGGGACCGAATGTGAGCGGCAGTGTGAGCAGCAGGCCCAGCGTCAGGATCGCCAGTCCAGGGTTGAAGGTGAAGAACTCGGCGCCGTAGACGAAGGTCGCGCGCATGTTGATCCATGCCGCGTGGAAGGGTGAGAACCAGCCGGCTCGCTTGTGGTGGCTGAGCCGGCCCTCTCTGTCCTTCAGGAAGCGGACGGGTACCTCTGCCGTGGCCAGCTTCATGTGCACCGACTTGAGCACCATCTCAGATGCGTACTCCCAGGACTGCGACTGCAGGTCCATCCGCAGCAGTGCGTCCTTGGTCAGGCCTCGCATCCCACAGTGGATGTCCGAGAAGTGGCTGGAATAGACGACGTTCAGGATCCAGGTCGTGACCGGCGTACCAACCCACCGGTGCAGCGCGGGCATCGAGCCCGGCTCGATGCTGCCCTTCCAGCGGGAGCCCATGACGAACTCATAACCCTGCTGGAAGCGCTCCACGAATGGCGCGAGATTCCGGAAGTCATAGGTGCAGTCGGCGTCTCCCATCAGCACGAAGCGTCCGCGGATGTAGGGAAGCGCATCGATGTACGCGCGGCCCAGGCCGCGGCGCGGAACCCTCAGGACACGGGCCCCGCGCGAAACGGCGATCTCGCTGGTGCGATCGGTTGAGCTGTCGACTATGAGCACCTCACCGGCAAGCCCCACGCTGGCCAGGCCCTGCTTGCACCAGTCCACGAAGTCGCCGACGGTCCGCTCCTCGTTCATGGCGGGAATGACAATTGAAATCTCAGGATCCGAGACATCGTCGCTGGGCACCAGCAGCCGCAATTCGACGTCTTCGCGTCCGCTGAAGCTCGCGGACGCGAGCATCTTCCGAGCGCTGGTTGCCTTGTCCTGGATCATCTTCCCTAATAGCCCTCCGGACGAAGCGCAGCGACCTCAGTGCAGGCCGAAATCGGACTACCCTCCTTACCGGACGGAGAGTCTACCATTCCTCTCTCCTGGCAGCCGGCGCGGGCCGGCCGGCGATCGGGCTCTGGGCAGCTCCGAAGATCTCAGCCCACGCCGCACCTCACGGATCACCCGATATCCCGATCCAGGAAGGGGCCTGGTGGGCATCCGCGGCTCTCGACCGAACTCAGTCCGTAAATACCAGCGTGAGATCGCCGCCGTGGTGCTCCCAGGACGACGTTCTGAGCATCCTGCCGTCCTTTTCGAGCTCTATTGCAAACCGCCTTGACATGATGGTCAGCCACCAGACCAGCCGGGGCATGTGGATTGTGAGTCGGATCACCCAGTCTCCCTCCTGGCGGGAGCTTACACGCGGAATACGTCCACTGTGGAGGGCCCTGCCCTTGCCTAGACAAAGGCGAGTCGGGGAGCCGGCCATCTATGCAGAGGACGGGCCGTCCGGAGGTGCGGGCGTCTCCTCGCCCGGCCCGGCCCGGCGCCCGATGACCGAGTAGTCCGTCCCCACGAAGAAGGCCTCATTGAGCAGCTCAGCCATGCGGCCCAGGGTCTCGGTGCCGGCGTCCGCCGAGACCGCCACCGCCAGGGGTGGCTCGCTGGGAGCGTTGACCATCGCCGTGCGCACCTCGGCCAAGCCACGGTTCTCCAGCACGAACTCCAGGAACAGTGGGTGGATCGGCCTGACGTGGGTGGGATCGATATGAAAGGAGGCGGCCCCCACTTTCAAGTTCAGGGGATTGGGCGTCTCCAGGATCAGCAGCCCGCCCGGGCGAAGCGCGCGGACGGCGTTGCCGACCAGATCCACGAGCGCGGCCGGCGGGAGGTGCTCGACGAGGTGGAAGGCTGTGACTGCCGACAGCGAGCCGTCCGGGAGGCTTCGGAGGTGCTCGATGGCGTCCGCGTGGCGCACGTCCAGGCCCATCTCGCTGCCGCCGGCGACGAAGGATGAGTTGATGTCCACGCCATAGGCCGCCACACCCTTTTCTCGGAGAAGCGCCAGCCACTCCCCCCGGCCGGAACCCAGGTCGAGCACCGGGTGACCTGGGCTGGCCACAGACTGAATTTGAGGCAGGTAGATCTCGAGGCGCGCGCGCACGGACTCCCGGCTTCCGCGAAAACGCTCCTGGTGGGCCTCGTAGAAGGCTTCAAGGTCATCCGAGCCGTCGGAACGTGCTGCGGCTGCGGTCGCCAGGCCCTCATCCTCCCGGCCGGCGCGGCCGAATGCCAGCTTGAGCTCTTCCAGTCCGGCGGCCAGCTCGTTCGACCTTGCTTCCTCTGCCGCCAGCCGCTCGCGGTATTCGGCATTGGCATTGTTCAACTGGCGCAGCAGCGGAGCCAACTGCCAGCGCGTAAGGCGGGCAATCGTGCGCTTGAGGAAGGCCCTGAGGCCACCACCCAGGTTCGGATCGGGCAGGGTGAGGGGGAGAAGTCGCTCGCGGTGGGCGGACGCCGCCACCCAGTCCGGCTCTGCGCCGCCGCGCTCCGCGCTGGCTCGCTTCCGGACCAGTTCGACGGCAGCCTCGTGCGAGAGCAGCTCGTCGTGCTCATGGAACCCCTCTCCGC